>NZ_PCZU01000254.1:15591-34018 GCF_002887785.1 Rhodococcus sp. ENV425 | reverse complement strand
GCACGGCAGCGGCCCCGCGAGCAGTCCCGCACCTCCACGACATCCCGGCCCTCGTCGGCATCCCGGCCCTCGTCGCCGGAGCGCACGCCCCGCCGGCCGGCCTCGACCTCGCAACGCCCCGGACCCACTGGTCGCGGCGAGCCTCTTCCGAGCCGCAAGCCCGGACCCTTCGCGGCCCTCGTCGAGTGGCTGAAGATCCGCGTTCGCCGACTTGCGCGCGCGGCGCGGAGGCAAGGAGCCGCGGTGATGCGCAAGATCCCCGGGTGGACGGATCAGCTCACCGACTCCGTCACCGAGGGCCACCCGATCAAAGGTGCCGTCCTGGAGGGGATCCGGGCCTTCCTGACCGGCAAGAACGTCGTGTGGGCAGCGTTCAAGGGCCTGCTGTCCGGACTGAGCATCAAGGCCAAGATCCTCCTTGCTCTCGCCGTCGTCCTGGTGGCGCTGCTGGCTCCGGTCCTGCTCGTGGTCGCCCTGCTGGCCCTGCTCGTCGCCGGGGTGATCGCGGCGGTACGGGCCGCTACGCAGTGATCCGAAGGTCCTCGTGTCGAAGGGGTGGATCCTGCGCCATCGCGCGAGAGGGCTCCACAGCAACGCCCCCCTCACCACCGCTGCGGCCCCCCTACAGGGCTCCACCGCCGACCAGCCGGTCGCATAAGCTGACGGCGTGCGCCGTTTCGACTTCCCCGTGGACCTGCCCCACGCCAAGGCCGTCAATCAGACCGTCGCCGAGGTGCGGCGGCTGCGGGTCTCGGGGATCGTGCTGGCGGTGCTGTTCGCGGCGGCCGCGGTGTGGCTGCTCCTGATCGGCCAGGCGTGGTCCTTCGTCGTCGCGGCGGTGGTGATCGTCGCCGCACTCACCGCTGCGTGGGTTGCGGTATGGGCGCCGCGCAAGGTGGGCACGATCCAGCACCTGTACCGGGACAGTCCCCTGGTGCCGGCCGTGGTCTCCGAGCTCCGGCCGCGCGGGATGACGCTGCTCGCGCTCGTCGACATCGCCAAGCCGGAGACCGGCGTCCACCGCTATGCGCTGGTCGCCCGGGACGTCACGGCCGTACCGGGGCACCGGGTGCAGGTCGGCGAGCGCGTGCCGTGCGTCGCGGTGCTGTCGGACCGCACCACCCGCAACACGAGCGGCGCGTGGCAGATGGTCAGCCCGATGCCGATCGCGTGGGGCACCCGCGACGCCTCGGTGCTGCGGGAGGCCGCGGCCGCCATCGACGAGACCGAGTGGAAGGTGGTCGAAGGCAAGCTGTCCCTCTCGGACGAGGTCGCGGCCAGCGACGAGCGCCGGCTCGTGCTGGACCCGAAGGACCTGCCCCCCGACCTCCGCTGACCATGCGACCCGTCGTCCTCGCCGGAAGCACCGTCGTTCTCACGGTGCCGGGCCCGGACGACGTCGACGCGATCACGGCCGCCTGCCGGGACCGGTCGATCGTCCGGTGGACGACGGTCCCCGACCCCTACACCCGCGCCGACGCGCAACGGTTCGTCGGCGACGTGGTGCCCGCCGGCTGGGAGGGACACAGTCCGGTGTGGGCGGTGCGGACCACCGCCGACGGCCCGCTGCTGGGCACGATCGGGCTGATCGCGCGCGACCCGTCGGCCGCGGAGATCGGGTACTGGATCGCTCCGGCCGCACGCACCCGCGGGCTCGCGACGGCCGCGGTGAACGTGTTGTGCGACTTCGCCTTCCGCGCGGACGGTCTGAAACTGGGCCGTATCGAATGGCGGGCGCTGGCCGCCAATCTCGCGTCGGCGGCGGTGGCGCGGCGCGTCGGCTTCCGCTTCGAGGGGGTGCAACGGCGCGGCGTGCTGCAGCGCGGGGTGCGGCACGACGCGTGGGTCGCGGGTCTGCTGCCCGACGACCCACGCGTGCCGGCCGACGGGTGGCCGATGTGATCGGCACGGCCGCCGGCGACCCCGGTCAGCGCAGTTCGGGCAGGACTTCCCTCTCGAACAACTCGATGCCCGAGGTGTCGTACGCGGCCTCGGGGAAATAGAGGATCGCGTAGGTCATGCCCTGCTTCTTCAGCGCGGTGAAGTTCTCCACGATCTGCTCGGGAGTGCCGACGGCGGGCAGCCCCCGGAACGCGTCGAGCGCGCTGTCGGCCTTCTCCGGCCCGACGTACGGTTCGAGCCGCGCGCGCAGCGCATCGAGGCGCTCCTGCACCTCGGCCTCGGTCCGGCCGATCGCGACGTTGTAGTTCGCCGAGCGGACGATGGCGTCGAAGTCGGTGCCCACGTCGGCGCAGTGCCCGCGCAGGATCTCCGACTTGTGGGCGAAGCCCTCCGGGGTGCCGTCGAAGTTGGTGTACTGCGCGTACTTGGCCGCGATCTTCAGGGTCACCTTCTCCCCGCCGCCGGCGATCCACAGCGGGATGCCGCCGTCCTGCAGCGGCAGGGGGCGCACGACGGCGCCGTCCACCTGGTAGTGCCTGCCGTGCAGGGTCGCGGTGCCGGTGGTCCAGGCCTGCCGGAAGATCTGCACGCCCTCGTCGAGCCGGCGCAGCCGTTCGGCGGCGGGCGGGAAGCCGTATCCGTACGCGCGCCACTCGTGCTCGTACCATCCGCCGCCGATGCCCATCTCGATGCGGCCGCCGGAGATGATGTCCGCGGTCGCGGCGACCTTCGCCAGGTAGGCGGGGTTGCGGTAGCTCATGGCGGTGCACATCTGTCCGATGCGCACGTTCTCGGTGACCGCGGCGAATGCCGACACCAGCGACCAGGCCTCGTGGGTGGCCTCCTCGGTGGGCAGAGGCACGGTGTGGAAGTGGTCGTACACCCAGATCGATTCCCACGGGCCGGCGTCGGCGCGCTGCGCCAGGTCGCGCATCACCCGCCACTGCTCGGCGGGATCGATGCCGACGAGGTCGAGCCGCCAGCCCTGGGGGACGAAGAATCCGAAACGCATGTGGGTCCTAACTCGGTGTCGTGGTGTGTGCTGCCTTCTCGGACGCCGACGCCGGTTGCAGCGTGCGACGCGGCCAAGCCGAGTATCGCGGAATGTACCGGTACATGACGGCGGCACCGAGCATCGCGAGTCCTCCGACGGTCAGTGCGCCGGCCGCCAGCGACAGCGCGGCGACGGCCCCGACCGCGAACGGGCCGGCGAACATACCGCTGTCGTGCATCAGTCGCCAGGCCGCGAGAAACTCCGCACGCGTCCGCGGCGGGGCGGTGTCGGCCCCGAGCGTCATGATGACGCCGTTGCCCAGGCCGTTGCCGATTCCGAGGAGCACGGCCACCGCCACGAGGGAGACGAGATCGTCCGCGATCGGGAGCGCCAGAAACGCCACACCGATCACGAGCAGCGACGGCACCGCCACGACGCGGCGGCCGAAGCGGTCCATCATCTGTCCCGCCGGATACGAACAGAGTAGGTCGACGCCACGATCAACCCGGCCACGGACACCGGGGCCCCGAGGTCGCACGCGAGAAGCGCAACCACCGGGGCCCCGGCACCCTGCCCGATCCCGAAGATCGCGGACGGGACGAACACCGTCCGGACGAGCGACGTCGGTTCGAGGGGCGGACTCACGCCGTCGCGGCACCCGCGTATGCGGTGGCCGCGAGGCGACCGGCCGGGCGGTCGAGCCCGTAGTGGCCGCGCAACGTCGTCGCCGTGTACTCGGTGCGGAACAGCCCGCGCTCCTGCAGGATCGGCACCACGCGGGTGGTGAAGTCCTCGAGTCCGCCGGGCAGATACGGCGGCATGACGTTGAAGCCGTCGGCGGCCTCGCTGTCGAACCACAGCTGCAGTTCGTCGGCGATCTGTTCGGGGGTGCCGGCGAAGGTGCGGTGACCGCGGCCGCCGCCGAGCTTCCCGATGAGCTGGCGCACGGTCAGGCCCTCGCTCTCGGCGAGGTTCCTCACCAGTTCGTAGCGGCTCTTGTTGCCCTGGATCCGGTCGATCGGCGGCAGCGGAGGCAGGGGCGCGTCCAGGGCATGCTCGGTGAGATCAACTCCCACCATCCCGGAGAGCTGGCGCAACGAGTACGCCGGTGAGATCAGGTCGGTGAACTCCTGCTCGAGCGCCTTGGCCTCGGCCTCGGTGTCGCCGATGAACGGCACGATCCCGGGGAGCACCTTCAGGGAGTGCGGATCCCGCCCCGCCTCGGCCACGCGGGCCTTCAGGTCGCGGTAGAACGCCTGCCCCTCGGCCAGGGTGCGCTGCGCGGTGAAGACCGCCTCGGCGTACCGGGCGGCGAAATCCTTTCCGCTCTCCGAGGATCCGGCCTGTACCAGCACGGGACGGCCCTGGGGTGAGCGCGGGGAGTTCAGTGGGCCGCGCACCGTGAACCGCGCGCCGTCGTGGTCGATGGTGTGTACCTTGGCCGGGTCGGCGAAGCGGCCGCTGTCGACGTCCAGCTCGACGGCATCGTCGTCCCAGCTGTCCCACAGGTCGACGGCGACGTCGACGAACTCGGCGGCGCGGTCGTAACGGCCGGCGTGGTCCGGTGTCTCGTCGTAGCCGAAGTTGGCCGCCTCGTCGGCGCCACCCGAGGTCACGATGTTCCAGCCGGCGCGGCCGTGGCTGATGTGGTCGAGCGAGGCGAACTTGCGGGCGAGGTTGAACGGCTCGTTGTAGCCGGTCGACGCGGTGGCGATCAGGCCCACCCGCTCGGTGACGACGGCCATCGCGGACAGCAGGGTGATCGGCTCGAAGACCGCCTGGATGTTGTGTTCCACGCGGGGACCGGTCGCGAGGCCGTCGGCGAAGAACACCGAGTCGAGCTTGCCGCGTTCGGCGATCTGCGCGAGCTCCTGGAAGTGTGCGACGTCGAGGACGCGGCGCTCGTCGGTGCGCGGGTGCCGCCAGGCGGCCTCGTGGTGGCCGACCCCCATCAGGAAGGCGTTGAGGTGGAACTGCTTCGGAGACTGGGACATGACAACCTATCCGAGTACGTGGGAACGGACGGACTACTGGTCTGCGCGCCAGCGGGACAGTCGGCGCTCGACTGCGACGAGGATCCCGTTGAAGGTCAGACCGACGAGGGAGATGGCGACGATGCCGGCATACATGTTCGGGATCTGGAAGTTGAGCTGCGAGGCGGTGATGAGATAGCCGAGACCTGCTTTGGCGCCGACCATCTCGGCCGCAATGAGCACGAGGATCGACGAGGCCGCAGCCATCCGGATGCCGGTGAAGATCGTCGGCACGGCAGCCGGCAGGATCACCTTCTGGAACAGGCGGTAGGAAGGCAGACCGAGGGAACGGGCCGATTTGACCAGCAGCGGATCCACGGTGCGCACGCCGGAGATGGTGTTGAGCAGGATCGGGAAGGTGCTCGCGTAGATCACCAGCGCCACCTTCGAGGTCTCGCCGATGCCCAGGATCAGGATGAACACGGGCAGCAGTGCGAGCGCGGCGGTGTTGCGGAACAGCTCGAGGATCGGGTTGAGGAACTCGGCCACCGGCCGGTACCAGCCGATCGCCACCCCGAGCGGGATCGCGACGAGCACTGCGATCACGAATCCGGTGACGGCCCGGGACAGGCTGGCGCCGAGGTGTTCGGCGAGCTGGCCACTACCGATCAGCTGGGTGAAGGCCTCCGCGACCACGGTGAAGGGCGGCAGGAACACCTCGTCGACGAGCCCGAGCCGGGGCGCGGTCTCCCAGACCGCGAGGAAGGCGAGGATCGCGAGGGCCGGCTTCACACCGCGCCATACGACGGCACCGACCCGGCGTCCGGTCCCGGCGCCCGGGGCGGGCACGGCCGGCGCGGGTCGCTGCTCCGCGAGGGCCCCGTCGAGCTCGACGGGGTCGATCAGCGTGGCGCTCGGACTAGACATGCTGCACCTCCTGGGTTGCGGCACCGAACTCGTGGTGCTGCGCGCGCTCGACCTCCGAGTGCAGCAACGACCAGATCCGGTGTCGATAGTGTCGGAACGCCTCGCCGGACCGGACGTCGTCGACGGTGCGATCGATGTCGATGTCCACGACGGTCTTGATCCGCCCGGGCCGGGACGTGAGCACGGCGACGCGCTGTCCGAGGTAGATCGCCTCGTCGATGCCGTGGGTGATGAACAGGATGGTCTTGCCGGTCTCGTGCCGGATCCGCAACAGCTCGTCCTGCAACGACTCCCGGGTCTGCGCGTCGAGGGCGGCGAACGGCTCGTCCATGAGGAGCACCTCGGGGTCGAACGCCAGGCTCCGGGCGATCGCGACGCGCTGTTTCATGCCGCCGGACAGCTCGTGCGGATAGCGATCGCCGAACCCGCGCAGCCCCACCAGCTCGAGGTAGTGCTCGGCCAGCGCGCGGCGCTGACGCCGGGGCAGGCCCTTCGCCTCGAGGCCGAATTCGATGTTGTGCCGCGCGGTGCGCCACGGCAGGAGCGCGTACTGCTGGAAGACGATGCCCCGATCCAGGCCCGGCCCGGAGATCGGCTGTCCGTCGAGCAGGATCCGTCCCGACGTCGGGCTGCTCAGCCCGCCGAGAAGGTCGAGCAGCGTGGACTTGCCGCAGCCGCTGGGGCCGACGAGGACGAGGAACTCACCGTCGGCCAGGTCGAGGCTGACATCGTCGAGGGCAGTGAACGCGGTGTCCGTACCGCGGACCGGGAACTGCTTGGTCACGTGCTCGAGACGGAGCTTCGGGGTGGTGCTCATTTCGCCTCCTCGACGGGTTCACCGTTCGGACCGCTCGACGGTTCGTAGGTGCCGTTGGCGTAGGGGTTGAATTCGTTGGTGTAGATGTCGGCCGGGGTGAACGTGCCCTCGGGCAGTTCGCCGTTCCGGGCGAGCCAGTCGAGCCAGGTCTGGATCTCCTGTTCGGTGATCGTCCCGCCCGGGCCGGCGACGCCGGGGCTCTTGTAGAACTCGACGAGGTTGGTGTTCTCGTTGCGGCCGCGGCCGTTGATGATCTCCTTGTACTCGGCGATGACCTCGTCGCGTGGGGTGGTCTGCGCCCAGCGAATGGCCCGCGCCGTGCCCTGCACGAAATCCGCCACCGCGTCCCGGTTCTCGGCGATGAAGTCGTCTCGGAAGACGTACGTGCCGTAGCTGAACGCCCCGAACAGGGACTCGTCGGTGAACAGCGGACGGATCCCGCCGCGCGAGACCGCGGTCTCGCGGAACACGCTGCCGAGGGTGCCGACGTCGATCTGCCCTTCCCGCAGCGCCTGCTCGGTGTTCACCGGGGGCACGACGATCAGTTCGACCTGCTTGATCTCGTCCGGGGTCAGTCCCTGCTGGGCGAGCCATTCGCGGACGAGGAACTCGTGGTGGGCACCGAGCGTGTTCATCCCCACCTTCTTGCCGATCAGATCCCGGGCGGTGCGGATCGGGCTGTCCTCGAGCACGTAGTAGCCGTTGAACGACTCCTTGTCGGAGCCGTAGTAGCTGATGACCGACGTGATCGGCGAGTTGGCGGCGGCGAGCTTGATGACGGCGCCGTTGAATGCGCCGCCGAACTCGGTCTGGCCGGTGGCCGCGGACTGGATGTCCTGCGGACCGCTGGTGGTGTCGCCCACCCAGTCCAGCGCGACGTTCTCGTAGTAACCGAGGTTCTCCGCGAGTTCGGGATAGGTGACCTGGCCGGCCGAGCCCTGGTAGCGCAGGACGGTGCGACCGTCCTCGGTGGTGGTGGTCTCCGACCCCGAGGAGCAGGCCGCGACCCCCGCGGCGAGGGTGACGAGAGTGGCTGCGACCGCAGCCGACCGGACCAGTCGGCTGCGCAGCGTGGAATACGACATCGCGAGAGTTGTCCCTTACGTTCGACGAAGAGGCCCGGCACGGCGGGCACGGAGAAATGCGGCGCGCGGCGACAGTGAAGGCGTACGCGACACCGGGATTCGCGGTGCGGCAACGGAAGATCGCGCGACGGCGGCCGGCCGGACGGGCCGGCACGCCGGGCTACACCGGGAGGGTCAGCGACAACAGTCCGGACACTCGTACACGGTGGACTCCTTCTGCGGCGATCGGACTCCGGAAGTCTGTCCCGGGCCGCCGCGACGGGTCAACGCTTCGGCGCATCCGTGTGCGGATCCCTTGACATGTTCGGTCCGGTGCCGTACCGGTCGCGATCGCGCCGTCGGTCGGTACGATCGCCCCATGCGCACCGCCGTGCTCGCCGACGCCTTCGAGCAGCATCGGCCGCACCTGCTCTCCGTCGCCTACCGGCTGACGGGCAGCGTCGCCGACGCCGAGGACGCGGTCCAGGACGCGTGGCTGCGCCTCGACGGCGCCGACACCGACCGGATCGACGATCTGCGGGCATGGCTGACCACCGTCGTCGGACGCCTGTGCCTCGACCGGCTGCGGTCGGCGACGGCGCGCCGGGAGAACTATGTCGGCCAGTGGCTGCCCGAGCCGATCGTCACCCCGCTCGGCGGATCGCCGGCCCCGGATCCACTGGAAGCCGTGGTGCGGCAGGAGGACAGCAGGATGGCGGCGATGGTCGTGCTGGACACGCTCACCCCCGCCCAGCGCGTCGCCTTCGTCCTGCACGACGGGTTCGCCGTGCCGTTCGACGAGATCGCCGGCATTCTCGACGTCACGCCGGCGTCCGCGCGCCAGCTCGCCTCCCGCGGTAGGCGGGCCGTCGCGGCCGCGCCGCCCCCCGTGCCGGCCGCCGAGCACGTCGAGGCGGTGCAGCGGCTGATGACCGCCCTCGCCTCCGGGGACCTCGCGGCGGTGGTCGCGGCGCTCGATCCCGATGCCCGGGTGATCGGAGACGCCAACGGGGTGACCCGCACGGCCGTCAACGTCGTCGTCGGCGCGGAGCGGTTCGCCCGGTTCTTCCTGGGCCTGATGCAGCGCTACGGCGCCGAGGCGTTCCTGGCCGGCACACCGGCGCTCGTCAACGGCGAACTCGGGTTCGTCAGCGGGGGCGGCCCCGGCGACGAGACCCACCGGGCCTTCGCCGGCCGGGTCGTCGGCTGCACGGTCCGCAACGGACGGGTCTGGGCGGCCTACGACATGGCGAATCCCGACAAGCTCCGCGGCGTCCTGCTCGCCCGCGGGGACGACCACCGAGCGTAGCGAACCGGGCCGAATCCGCCGACCGGACGGTGCGATCGGTTTCACCCCAGGTGCAGCCATCGGCCGATCGACGGCACCTCGTGCTCGTCGACCGCGAACACGAGGTACCACCCCGGCGGCGCGAGGTCGGGGTCGGTGGGCAGATGCAGCGTGACCGATCCACCCGCCCCGGTGGTGAACGCGACGTCGACCAGGCGTTGCTCGCTGTCGCACGAGTGGGTGCAGGCGCCCGGACGGACGAGGCCGACGGTCTGTACGGCGCCGCGCGGGTGCACGGTCGCGGCAACGGTTCCCCCGTACCCGCCCTCGGCGGCGGCCAGCTCGAGGGTCGGCCGGTCGCCGTGGAACAGATACGGGGGCCAGTAGATCTCGATGCGCAGGTCCTCCGTCTTGCGGGCCGGATTCGAGCCGGCGGTGACCACTTTCCCGTCGGGGGTCAGCAAGGCGACCGAGTGGTAGAGCCGGGGCACCCGAGAGGGCGCGGTGTGCGTCCACACGCCGGTGGCGGGCCGGTAGATCTCCGCATGGGGCGGTGCGCCGTGCGCCGTCTCCTCCACCGCCGAACCGCCCGTGGCGAGCACCGTGCGGTCCGGGAGCAGCACCGCGCTCAGATGCATGCGGGCATGGGCCATCGGGGGACCGGGCCGATAGGCGGGCTCCGGGTCGGTGAGGTCGACGATCCGCGTGTCGGCGAGTGCAGGTGCGGGACTGTGCAGGTCGAATCCTCCGCCGCCGAGGATCATGACCCTCTGCTGCTGGGCCGGCGGCAGCAGCACGCTCGCCGCCTGATTGCGGGAACCGGGCACGGCCAGGCCGGCCACGGCGGTGACGTGACCCGTATCGGGATCCCACACGGACGGCCGCATGCCGTTGTTCCCGCCGTATTGACCTCCGGAATAGAAGATCCGGCCGTCCGCGAGCAGGAACAGGTGCGCATACATCGGGATCGGGCCCGGCGACGGCAGTTCCGACCACGTCGCGGTCGCCGCGGTGTACCGCTCGGGGACGACCGAAAGATGGTTGTCGGCGCCGAGTCCGGACACCGCGACCACGTTCCCGTCGCCGAGGGTGAGCAGCGTCGGGTACCACCGCCCGTACGTCATGTCGGCGGTCGCCGACCACTCCCCCGTGACCGGATCGAAGACGAGCGCGTCCTTCAGACCGTAGAACGGGTCGTACCGTTCGGTGCCCCCGGCCGCGAGAAGGCGCCCGTCGGGAAGAAACGCCTGCCCGACGCAGAACAGGTCGATCGGTGTGGCCGGAGCGTCGAGTTCGGGAGCGGGATAGTGCCAGACTCTGGTGCGGAATCGATGGGCTGCATGGTGGTCGGGATCGTTCCCGGAGCCTGCGAAGAAGAGCACGTCCCCGGTGTGCAGCAGCGCCGCGTGCACGGGATTGATCTCGGTGCCGAAGTCGAGCAGCCGCCAGAGGCCCATGTCGGGCGCCTCGTCGACGTCCGTGACGAGTTCGACCACGCGGAGGTATCCGGTGTTGCGCTGCGGTGGGTTGTCCGTCGCGAGCACGACCAGTTCGGGCCGGGAACCGTCGCCCCGATCCAGCACTGCGGCTGCCGCACCCTGGTTCTCCCAGAAGCCCCACGCCGGGATGGTGGACCACACGCTCCAGCCGTCGAGGGCGTGACCGGATCCGTCCAGACCCCAGCCGATCGTGTAGTGACCACCGTTCTCCCCCGGCGGATTGTCGACGGCGAGCACGATCAGTTCGGGCCGACCGTCGCCGTCGAGGTCGGTGACGGCGATGCCCGCACCCTGGTTCTCCCAGCCGTACCAGTCCGGTACGGGCACCCAGGGCGTCCAGCCGGCGGTCAGCGTTCCCTCGGGAGTCAACCCCCGGCCCAGCCGGAACTGTCCGCTGTTCTGGCCGGGCGGGTTGTCGACGACGAAGACCACGAGGGTGGGCAGGCCGTCGAGGTCGGCGATCGCGATGTCGGCGCCCTGGTTCTCCCACCCGTACCAGTCCGGGACCGCGATCCACGGCGTCCACCCTCCCGTGACCGTTCCGTTGGCGGCCAGGTCGCGGCCGATGCGGAAGTATCCGGAGTTCTGACCGGACGGGTTGTCGACGACGAAGACGACGAGGTCGAGCGTGCCGGTACCGCCGAGGTCCGCGACGGCGATACCGGCGCCCTGGTTCTCCCAGCCCCACCAATCGGGAACGGGGATCCAGGACTCCCAGTTGCGCACCGTTCCGTCGGCGGCCAGCCCGTGTCCGACCCGGTACCAGCCGGTGTTCTGCTCTCGCGGGTTGTCGATCATGAGAGCGACGACGTCCGGTGCGCCGTCACCGTCGAGGTCGGCGACGGCGACGCCGCAGTCGTGATTCTCCCAGCTGAACCAGTCCGGAACAGGCACGAAACCACCGGCCATGGCGCCTCCCAGTATCCGGGTCCGGCCGCGGTCGGGTCCGCGAACGAGACACCACGAACAGTGTCGCCCATCCGCACTCGCGTGTCCGGGACGGACACGCCTAGGCTTCGGCCATGGAGCAACGACTGAGCTTCGTCACTCTCGCCGTCGCCGACCTCGAGCGCACCCGGCGCTTCTACGTCGACGGACTCGGCTGGACCCCGGTCGTCGACGTCCCCGGCGAGGTGGTGATGATCCAGGTCGGCCCGCACCTCGTCCTGTCCCTGTGGGACGAACGGCAGTTCGCGGCCGAGGTCGGCCCCGTGCAGCGGGGCGGCGTCCCGCCCGTGACGCTCGCCCACAACGTCGCCGACCGAGCGGACGTCGACCGGGTGCTGGACACCGCCCGCCGCGCCGGAGCCGATCCGGTCTCCGACGCGGTCGAACGTGAGTGGGGCGGCTACACAGGGTATTTCGCGGACCCCGACGGATTCCGGTGGGAGATCGCCTGGAATCCGGGTCCCATCGGTCAGCTCGTGCTGCCCTGAGCCGCGTCGTCCTGCAGCCACGGCACCCGGCACGCGTCGGTGCTGAATCCCTGCTCGTGGATGCCCAGGGCCGAGTTCATCCGGGCCCGCATGTTCTCGAGCGCGATCTGGTACGTCAGTTCCACCACCCCGGCCCGCCCGAAGCGACGCTCGAGGTCGGCGACCTGCTCGTCCGTCACCGCGACGGCCGCACCGCCGGCTCCCGTCATCGCGTCGGCGTACGCGATCGCCGCACGCTCGTCGTCGCTGTAGGCGTCGGAGGTCGCGTAGTCGGCGATGTGCTCGAGGCGGTCCACGTCGAGTCCGTCGAGCCGCTGCAGCATCGCGCCGAAGTCGACGCACCAGGAGCACCCGACGCTCCAGGCCACCCGGTACACCGCGAGCTCGCGGACGTGCGCCGGCAGCACCGTCGAGGCGCGCTCGACGAGCATCTCGTGCACGGCGCTCGCCCGCATCAACGCCGGATGGTGGGCGTAGACGGCGAACGGCTCGGGCACCTCCCCGAAGCGGCGCCGGGCCACCCGGTAGGCGATCTTCGTCGTGACGCCGGCCTCGGCCGGTGTCACCGCGGGAATGCGCGCCATGACCTTCTCCGTTCCTCGGGTCCCGAGCGGGACCGTTCATCCTTTGGACGAGACAGCCCCGCCGGATGTGACACGACCGCTGCCGGAGGCCGGGAAGGGCGCGGCTAAGCTGCAGAAATGGCAGAAATCGCGTCCTCACATCGGGTCCGCACCGTCCGCAGGCTGCGCCCGTTCGCGTCCACGATCTTCGCCGAGATGACCGCCCTGGCCGTTACGCACGACGCCGTGAACCTCGGCCAGGGTTTTCCCGACACGGACGGCCCCCGCGCGATGCTGGACGTCGCGCGCCAGGCCATCGCCGACGGCGTCAACCAGTACCCGCCCGGGCCGGGCACGCCCGAGTTGCGCCGGGCGATCGCGGCGGACCGCGCCGCCCGGTACGGGCTCGAGCACGACCCGGACACCGAGGTCCTCGTCACCGTCGGCGCCACCGAGGCGATCAGCGCCGCCATCCTCGGTCTCGTCGAACCCGGCGACGAGGTGCTGCTCACCGAGCCCTACTACGACTCCTACGCCGCGTCCGTGGCGCTGGCGGGGGCGAGCCGCCGCACGGTGCCGCTCGCCCGCGCGGGGTCCGGGTTCGTCCTGGACGTGGACGCGCTGCGCGCCGCGGTCACCGAGCGCACCCGCATGCTCGTGGTCAACACCCCGCACAACCCGACGGGCACGGTCTACGACGACGCGGCGCTCGCCGCGGTCGCGGCACTGGCCTGCGAGCGGGACCTGCTGGTGCTGTCCGACGAGGTGTACGAGCACCTGGTGTTCGACGGCCGCCGGCACCGCCCGCTCGCGTCGCTGCCCGGCATGGCCGAACGCACCGTCACCGTGTCCAGCGCCGCGAAGACGTTCAACGTCACCGGCTGGAAGATCGGATGGGCGCTCGGCCCCCGCGAACTGATCGACGGGGTGCGCGCGGCGAAACAGTTCATGTCGTTCGTCGCCGGGGCGCCGTTCCAGCCCGCCGTCGCGTACGCGCTGACCCACGAGCAGCCGTGGATCGCCGCCCAGCGCGACGATCTGCAGCGCAGGCGCGATCTGCTCTCCGGCGCCCTCGCCGACGCCGGATTCGGTGTGTTGGACTCGGCCGGCACGTATTTCGTGTGCGCGGACATCACCCCGTTCGGCGCGACGGACGGTGTCGCCTTCTGCCGGACCCTGCCCGAACGCATCGGGGTGGCCGCGGTCCCGGTCAGCGCCTTCGTCGACGACCCCCAGCAGTGGAACCATCTGGTGCGCTTCGCGTTCTGCAAGCGCGACGACGTCCTCCTCGAGGGCGTCCGGCGGCTGCGCAGCCTGCGGGAGCACGGCTGAACATGACCGCCCCCGCCACCATTCCCTCCGACTTCGTGCGCCGCTCGGTGGTTCTCGCCGCGGCGAACGGCGTGGATCTGGCCCCGGCCCTGGACGCGGCCCGGATCAGTCGCGCGGTGCTCGCGCACCCGCACGCGCGCCTCACCCCCGAACAGGTCACCCGGTTCACGCAGAAGACCTGGGAGCTCACCGGTGACGAGTTGTTCGGCCTCGGCCCGGGGCCGGTGCCCCGCGGCACCTTCCGCGTGATGTGCCTGACGCTGATCCACTGCCGGGACCTCGCCCAGGCCCTCGAACGGATGATCGAGGTCAACCGCGTGCTGCCGACGCTGCCGAGACTGCGGCTGACGCCGGGCCCGCAGACGACCCGGCTCGAGGTGGTGCTGCCGGAGCCGTGCGACGACAAGACCCGCGTCATCATCGATTTCCTGCTCATCCTGCTGCACCGCTTCGCGGCCTGGCTCGTCGGCGGACGAGTACGGCTGGCGTCGGTCACGGTTCCCTACGGCGAGCCCGATCCGGTGCTCGCGAAGAACTACGACGCGATCTTCGGGGTGCCGGTCACCTTCGACGCCGACGGGGCGGCGCTCGAAATCGACAACGCGGCACTGCGGTCGCCCATCGTCCAGACCGAGGAGACGCTCGAGGACTATCTGCGCGAATCGCCGAATCTGATGATGTCGGAACGCGACTACGACTCCACCGCCGCGTCGCAGGTGCGGCGGATCTTCGAGTCGGGCATCGAGGGACGCACGGCGACCGCCGAGGAAGTCGCGGAGATGCTGTCGGTGAGCGCACCGCATCTGCGGCGCCTGCTCCGGCAGGAGGGCACCTCGCTCGGGCAGTTGCGCGAGGAGGTGCTGCGCGACACGGCGATCGCCGGGCTGCGCCGCGGCGAACCGGTGGACGCGCTGTCGGCCCGCCTCGGCTTCTCCGAGCCGAGCGCGTTCCGGCGTGCCTTCAAGCGATGGACAGGCAAGACCCCGCGCGCGTATCGGTAGGTCCGCCGGTTCACCCGACGCAGAACTCGTTGCCCTCCGGGTCGGTCATGGTGATCCACTCGCTCGGCCCCTGCCGGCCCCGGTGCAGGACGGTCGCGCCCGCCTCGACGAGCCGCCCGGCGAGCGCCTCACGTTCTTCCCCGGCCCGGATGTCGAAGTGCAGCCGGTTCTTCACCGTCTTGCCCTCGGGCACCCGCTGGAAGAGCACGCGCGGACGCGCGGGCACCTCGGGATCGGAGATCGCGGCGCCCGCCTTCCAGACCAGGACGCCCTCGAAGATCTCGGTGTCGTCCTCGCGGGCGTGGCCGGCCGCGACCAGGCCGCGGATGAAGTCCTCGTTGCTCGGCTCCACCCGCCAGCCCAGCGCGGCCGCCCACCATTTCGCCAGCGTGTGCGGGCTGTTGGAATCGACCGTCACCTGGAATTCGTAACCCATGCGGCGACGGTACGACGAGACTCCGACAGGTCAGGGCTGAACGAGGATCCGGATCGGATCCCCGATGTGGTTGTGCAGCTTCTCGATGCCCTCGGCGATGTTCTCCAGCGGCACGATCTCGCTGATCGAGCGGGAGATGTCCAGGCGGCCGCGGGAGACGAGCGCGGCGAGCGTTTCGATGTCGACATTCTTGTAGCCGAGGTGGCCCATCACGTGCTTGCGCGACAGTCCGAACGTGGCGGTGGGGCCCAGGGAGGCCTCCTGCCCGCTCAGCCCGACGACCACGACGCGGCCACCCGTCATCACGCACTGCAGGGCCTGGTCGAAGGTGGCCTTCACGCCCGCCGAGTCGAAGGCCACGTCGAGCATCTTCCCGCCGGTCGCCTCGGCGACCCTCTGCACCAGGTCCGGGTCGCGGGAGTCGAACGCATAGTCGGCGCCGAGTTCGAGGGCCCGCTCCCGCACCGCGGGGTTGATGTCGAACGCGAGGACCGGCACGGCACCGATCAGCCGGGCGAGCTGCACGATGTGGGTGCCCACTCCGCCGACCCCCCACACGCCGACGGCCTCGCCCACCTGCACCTGCCCGGTGCGCACGACGGCGCCGAACGGCGTGGACACCGCGTCGGCGAGGATCGCCGCCTGCTCGAGCGGGACGTTGTCGGGCACGAGGGTGAGACCGCCCGCCTGTGCGACGGTGTACTCGGCCCAGGCGCCGTCGTACGCGAAGGCCATCAACTGGATGTTCAGGCAGTTGGTCAGGTCGCCGCGCCGGCACTTGCGGCACTGCATGCACGGTCGTCCGGCCGAGGGCACGACGCGGTCCCCGACCTCCCACCCGGTCACGCCGTCCCCGACGGCCGCGATGATCCCGGCGGCTTCGTGGCCCTGGGTGACCACCGGCAGCAGGGCCGGGAAGGTGCCGTCGAGCAGGCTCAGGTCCGAGTGGCAGATGCCGCAGAAGGCGACCTTGACGAGCACCTCGCCGGGGCCCGGCGACGGAATCGGAACATCTTCCAGCACATTGGTTCTGGTGTCCGCATGAAAACGCGCGGCGCGCATCGTCTCGGTCATGATCCCCTCATCCTGTTGTGCGGCGGCAGCCAGGGGCGACCCTACTCCCGGCGCATGCGGCGTTGCGCATGTTTGTGCCGCGGATCTCCGCGACGGGTTGCATCCGCCCACGGTGGGTGAGAGCGTCGGAAGGAACCGTCATCGACTTCGAGAGGGTGATTCGCAACAATGCAGACGGCCGTCATCGACGACTACCCGACCCGGAACCGCACGAACTGCGTGAGCGTGTCCCGGCCGGATCCGGTGGTGTGGGGATCGGCAACGGGGCCGCCGGACGCCCCGGCCGTCGCCGAGTACGACCGGCGCGGGTTCCACACCGTCGACGCGCTCCTGCCGGCGCACGACGTCGGAAATCTGCTCGACGAGACGGCACGTCTGGGCCGGGATCTGGCCGACGACGAGCGGGTCGTGCGGGAGGCGGGAAGCGGGGACGTGCGCTCCGTGTTCGACGTGCACCGCCTCTCCGGCACGGTCGCCGAGATCGTCCGGCGACCGGAGATCGCCGGAATCGCCCGCCAACTCCTCGGCTCGGCGGTCTACATCCACCAATCGAGGCTGAACGTCAAGCCGGGATTCCGCGGCGGACCGTTCTACTGGCACTCCGATTTCGAGACCTGGCACGCCGAGGACGGGATGCCGCGTCCGCGGGCGCTGAGCATCTCCGTCGCGCTGACCGAGAACTACGGTTACAACGGCGGTTTGATGATCATGCCCGGTTCGCACCGGACCTTCGTCTCGTGCGCCGGTACCACCCCCGACGACTACTACCGGCAGTCCCTCGTCACGCACGTGCCCCCCACCGGTTCGCCCGACGAGGACACGCTGACCTCGATGGCCGCCGAGCACGGCATCGCCACGTTCACCGGCTCGGCCGGTTCGGCCACGGTGTTCGACGCGAACTGCATGCACGGTTCGAACGGCAACATCACCCCGTTCCCCCGGTCGAATCTGTTCGTGGTGTTCAACAGTGTCGAGAACGCGCTCGTCGAGCCGTTCTCGGCGCCGCGCCGGCGGCCGGACTACCTCGGCAGCCGGGACTTCACTCCCCTGCACTGACCCGAACGGACGTGCTGACACGAACGGACGCGGGGTGCGACCGGCGCGGGCCGGGCGCACCCCGCATCGCGGCGCTCACACGCGGGCGGTGTCCGCCACGTCGATCGGCAGCGTGCGGGCACGCGGTGTGCGCAGCAGCCGGGTGAGCGTGAACCGGCCCAGCTCCGGATCGTAGGGCCGGTAGGCCAGATACACGAGCACGTGGAACGCCCAGTGCGCCCGCAGGATTCGGCGAAGCACCGGATTCATCCGGCCGTGCAGTTCGAACGTGGCGGTTCCGGAGCGGATGTACTTGGTGTACTCCCGCGGCGGCGTCAGCGCACGCCGTGGGGAGATGTCGACGAACAGCTCGGAGAGCTGGGCGATCTCGATGTCGGCCTCGCGCAGGCACAGGGCCAGGTCGAGGTCTTCGTGGATCCCGGCATCCGTGCTGACCGCGTCGCGGACGCGCTGCCAGGCCGACCGGCGCACGGCCATGTTGGCACCGTGCAGGTTGTCGATGCGGCGCTCACCGCCGAAGAAGCCCTTGCGCACGCGCTGCTCGATATACCGGCGCTTGAGCTCCCGGTACGGCGAGTCGTAGGAGTTGCTGAGTCCGCTGACGGCACCGACGCTCTCGGTGTCTGCACGCGCGAAGAAGTCGAGGATCGCGCGGGCCCATCCGGGCCGCACCCGCGTGTCGGCGTCGATCCGGCCGAGGAGATCTCCTGCCGCCGAGTCGAATCCGGCATTGCGGGCGAATGCGACGCCGGGGCGGGGCTCGACGATCCGGCGGACGATCGGAGACCGCTCGGCGATCGCGTCGACGATCTCGCCCGTCCTGTCCGTCGAATTGTTGTCCACTACCACGATTTCGCGGATGTCCGCTTCCTGCTCCAACAGCGCCGCCAGGCACGGACCGATGTAGCGTTCCTCGTTGTACGCCGGCACGACCACCGACAGCGTGTGCTGATGCATGCCTCCGACGCTACCGCGACCGGCCGCGCGCCGCGGAGCGCCGAGGGCGGGAACCGTTCCGGGACATCCCCCGAAACGGTTCCCGGGCACCGGCGTCAGGGGCGCCGC
>NZ_PCZU01000254.1:748-15468 GCF_002887785.1 Rhodococcus sp. ENV425 | reverse complement strand
GGTCCTGACGGCCCGCCGCGAGGAAGCTCTCCAGCATCACACCGACGATGCCCTTCTCGCCCGCGACGAGCCGCTCGGCGATGTCGGTGACGACGTCGACCTGCTTCTCGTGGTTCTTGCTGCTGTTGCCGTGGCTCGCGTCGATCACGACGCGCTCGGGCAGACCGGCCTTGCGCAGGCGGGCCATGGTGTCGGCGACCGTCCCGGCGTCGTAGTTGGGGCCGGCGGAGCCGCCGCGCAGGATGACGTGGCAGTCGGGGTTGCCGACGGTCTCGATGAGCGCGGCCTGCCCGTCGAGATCGGTGCCGGGGAACACGTGGCTCGCGGCGGCGGCGCGGGTGCCGTCGACGGCCACCTGCACGTCACCCTCGGTGGAGTTCTTGATGCCGACCGGCATGGACAGGGCGCTGCACAGTTGCCGGTGTACCTGGCTGGCCGCGGTGCGGGCACCGATCGCGCCGTAGGTGACCAGATCCGCGTAGTACTGCGGCAGGATCGGGTCGAGGAACTCGCACCCGACCGGCAGTCCGAGGCCGGACACGTCGAGCAGCAGCTTGCGGCCGATGCGCAGACCGGTGTTGATGTCGTAGGTGCCGTCGAGGTGCGGGTCGTTGAGCAGGCCCTTCCACCCGAGGGTGGTGCGCGGCTTCTCGAAGTACACCCGCATCACCACGTGCAGGTCGTCGCGCAGATCGTCGGCCTTGGCGGCGAGGCGGCGCGCGTAGTCCATCGCGGCGGCGGGGTCGTGCACCGAGCACGGCCCGACCACGACGAGCAGCCGGTCGTCGGTGCCGTCGAGGATCGCCACGGTGTCGGCGCGGCCCGAGCGCACGGTGGCGGCGGCCACCTCGTCGGGGGCGTGCTCGCCGCGGACGACGGCCGGGGCGACGAGCGGGCTGATCCGCACGGTCCGCTGTTCGTCGAGATTCGCGGTGGAGATGGAGGTGCTGGTGGTCATCGGGGTTCGGTTCCTGTTCCCGGGCCGACCCTGGCTGAACCTGAAAGATCCCAGCGAGCCGGTCCGTGTCCGGCTCGTAGGTGGAAGAAGTCAGCGCGCGGTTACGCCGACCGACCCACCCCGGGCCGGCCTGCTAAACCAGAAATATGCACGCTGCATGACGGACACCCTACCCGAGCCCCCGCGGGGGTGCACATCGGGGGCCCGGGGCGAGTCCGCATTGCCAGCGCGACGGCGCCGACCCCCCTACGGTCGGAACGAACCGAGAACACTGCCCGTACCGCCGAGACGATCGCCGAGGTGTTATGCCGCTCGAAGGTTCACACGAGTCCAGGGACCGGTCGAACGAACCGGAACACACAGCCGACGGCCATCTCGTCGAGGCCCAGTCCGAGGACTTCTCCCATGCCAGAAACCTCGCGGTGGATCCCGACTGGTTCAAGACCGCGGTGTTCTACGAGGTCCTGGTGCGCGCCTTCAACGACTCGAACCACGACGGGACGGGTGATCTGCGCGGGCTGACCGAGAAGCTCGACTACATCGCCTGGCTGGGCGCCGACTGTATCTGGCTGCCACCGTTCTACGACTCCCCGCTGCGCGACGGCGGGTACGACATCCGGGACTTCCGGGCGGTGCTCCCGGAGTTCGGCACCGTCGACGACTTCGTCACGTTCCTCGACGAGGCGCACAAGCGCGGTATCCGCGTGATCACCGACCTGGTCATGAACCACACGTCCGACACGCACGCGTGGTTCCAGGAGTCGCGTACGGACCCGGACGGCCCGTACGGCGACTTCTACGTGTGGTCCGACACCGACGAGCGCTACCCGGATGCGCGCATCATCTTCGTCGACACCGAATCCTCCAACTGGACGTGGGATCCGGTGCGCAAGCAGTACTACTGGCACCGGTTCTTCTCGCACCAGCCGGACCTGAACTACGACAATCCCGAGGTGCAGGACGCGATGATCGACGTCCTGCGCTTCTGGCTCGACCTGGGGATCGACGGGTTCCGGCTGGACGCGGTGCCCTATCTGTTCGAACGCGAGGGCACCAACTGCGAGAACCTGCCCGAGACACACGCGTTCCTGAAGAAGTGCCGCGCGGTGATCGACGCGGAGTATCCGGGCCGGGTGCTGCTGGCGGAGGCGAACCAGTGGCCCAGCGACGTGGTGGAGTACTTCGGCGAGCCGGAGGTCGGCGACGAATGCCACATGGCGTTCCACTTCCCGCTCATGCCGCGCATCTTCATGGCGGTGCGGCGCCAGAACCGGTTCCCCATCTCCGAGATCCTCGCCCAGACACCGCCGATTCCGAGCAGTGCGCAGTGGGGCATCTTCCTGCGCAACCACGACGAGCTGACCCTCGAGATGGTCACGGACGAAGAACGTGACTACATGTATGCCGAGTACGTCACCGACCCGCGGATGCGGGCGAACATCGGCATCCGGCGCCGGCTGGCCCCGCTGCTCGAGAACGACCGCAACCAGCTCGAGCTGTTCACGGCTCTGCTGTTGAGCCTGCCCGGCTCGCCGGTGCTCTACTACGGCGACGAGATCGGGATGGGCGACAACATCTGGCTCGGCGACCGCGACGCCGTGCGCACGCCGATGCAGTGGACACCCGACCGCAACGCGGGCTTCTCGCGGGCGGACCCCGCGCGGCTGTACCTGCCGACGATCATGGATCCGACCTACGGCTACCAGTCCGTGAACGTCGAGCGGCAGATGAACTCGACGAACACGCTGCTGCACTGGACGCGCCGGATGATCCAGGTCCGCAAGCAGCATCCGGCGTTCGGCAAGGCCGCCTTCACCGAATTGGGCAGCGCCAACCCGGCCGTCCTGTCGTACCTGCGGGAGATGCCGCTCGGCCCGGACCGCAACTACAGCGACGTCATCCTGTGTGTGAACAACCTGTCCCGGTATCCCCAGGCCGTCATCCTGGACCTGTCCCGGTTCGCAGGGTGGATTCCGGTGGAGCTCACCGGTTCCGTCCCGTTCCCACCGATCACGGAGGAGGGGTACATGATCACCCTGCCCGGTCACGGTTTCTATTGGTTCGCGCTGCAGCCCGATCCGACGAGGGAAGGCGTCGGCGAACATCCGGTGAGCAGCGAAGCCGAGGCGGCGGTGCAGCCATGAGGGATCCGAACGTGCAGCACTACTCCGATGCGGAGCTCGAGGCCCTGCTGGCCGAGTGGCTTCCCCACCAGCGTTGGTTCGCCGCCAAGGGCAGAACCGTCGCCGCCGTCCGGATCATGCTGCGGGAACCGCTCACCGACACCCCCGCGTTCGGAGCGGACCACCTGCTGGTGACCGTCGAGTTCGAATCCGACGCCGAGCAGATCTACCAGGTGCCGCTCGGGTATCGCCCGCACCTGCCCGACGAGCTGGCACCCTGGGCGCTGCCGCGGCCCGACGGGAGCGGCGACGACCGCCCCCACGCCTACGACGGCCTGCGCGACCAGGAGATCATCGACCTGTACGCGCACTCGATCGCCACCGGGCAGGTGTACGGCCCGGTCGAGCTGCACACCGTGCCCGGCACGGTCATCGAGGAGGGACTGCGCGGGCGGGCGCTCAGCGCCGAGCAGTCCAACACCTCCGTCGTGCTGGGCGAGCAGTTGCTGCTCAAGCTCTTCCGCCGGATCACTCCGGGCGTCAACCCCGACGTGGAACTGCACCTCGCGCTCGGCGAGGCGGGCTGCCGGTCGGTCGCCCCCGTGCGCGCGTGGATCGACGCCGAGATCGGCGGCGTGCGCACGACGCTGGCGATGGTGCAGGACTTCGCGGCCAACTCCGCCGACGGCTGGTCGATGGCTCTGGGCAGCGTGCGGGACCTGCTGCTCGAGGCCGACCTGCGGGCGGACGAGGTGGGCACGGACTTCGCCGGCGAATCGCAGCGGATGGGCGCGGCCGTGGCCGAGGTGCACGCGCTGCTGGCGCAGTCCCTCGGGACGTCGCAACGACCCGTCGGCGAGATCGTCGACGGCATGCTGCGCCGCCTGGACGCGGCCGGTGCCGTCGTACCGGAACTGGCGGAATTCGCCCCGGCGGTGCGGGAGCGGTTGGCGGAGGCGGCGGCCACCGGCACGACCACGGTGCAGCGGGTCCACGGGGACCTGCACCTCGGGCAGGTGCTGCGCACCCCGGAACACTGGCTGCTCATCGATTTCGAGGGCGAGCCCGCCAAGTCCCTCGACGAACGGCGGGAACCGGACAGCGCCCTGCGCGACGTGGCGGGGATGCTCCGCTCGTTCGACTACGCGGCCCACCACTCCCTGCACGATGCGACGTCGGAGGCCGCCGCCGCGCAACGCGAGTTCCGGGCGCAGGAATGGGCGCAGCGCAACTCCGCCGCGTTCTGCGACGGCTATGCGGGCGCGTCCGGCGCGGATCCGCGCGAGTCGGCCGCGCTGCTGCGCGCGTACGAACTGGACAAGGCCGTTTACGAGGTGGTCTACGAGGCCCGCCACCGGCCACAGTGGATCCGGCTGCCGCTCAACGCGATCCGTCGGCTGGTGCAGGCGACGTAGGGCTGTGGCCGTCGGTGGTATCCGCCAGGGGATCCTCACCCGAGGGTGCCGGGTCGTCGAGTCCGCCCCGATGCGGCCGGTGGACCGGGTCGATCGCGGCCGCCCCCCGGTCCGGGGAGGACCCTTTCCGGCGTGGTCGGCGCAGGTCCACGGAGGACCGGTGCCGGCCCGCGGCGGGTGTCGACCGGCCTCCCGCGGTGGCCCGGTGGCGCGGGCCCCGGCCCTCGGACCATCCGTGCATGATGCGTCGGTGCAGGCGTGCCAGGGGTGCCGGCGCCCACCAGTTCGCGTCGCCCATCAGCTTGATCAGTGAGGGAACCAGCAGCATGCGGACCAGCGTGGCGTCGATGACGAGGGCGAAGATCATTCCCAGTCCGATGAACCGCATGATCGTCATCGGGGAGAGCGCGAAGGCCGCGGTGACCGTACCGAGTATCAGCGCGGCGCAGGTGACGACACGACCGGTGAGGGCGGTACCGGTGTGCACCGCCGTCTCGGTCGACGCCCCCGCAGCATGCGCTTCGACCATCCGCGACATCAGGAAGATCTCGTAATCGGTCGACAGGCCGAACACGACGGCGAGGATCAACACGACCAGGGTGGGCTGGACGGGCTCCGGAGCCACACCGATGAGACCGGCGCCGTGTCCTTCCTGGAAGATCCAGGTCAGCAGCCCGAAGGTCGCCCCGAGGCTCAGTCCCGCCATGGCGACCGCCTTGACCGGCAGCACCACCGTGCCGAAGGCCAGGAACAGCAGCAGCAGTGTCGCACCCACCATGACGGCGATCATGGTGGGCAGCGCCTCGGTGATCGCGTGATTGTTGTCGGCCTCGAGGGCGAACGGTCCGCCGACCTCGATCCGGGTTCCTGCCGGCGGCGCCAGCTCACGCAGTGCTGCGACGGCCGCGTTCGCGCGCTCGACGTCCGATCGGTCGGTCACCGCCGCGGAGATGACGGTGAAATCCGAGGTCGTGGCGATGGGCTGCGCACCGGTGACCCCGTCGACGGCATCGGCCTGTGCCACGAACCCGAGGCTCGCATGCAGGGGCGGGGGCGAGCCGGCTGTTCCGTGCACCAGGACGGTGATGTCGCCACCAGGTGACCGAAATTCCTGGACCAGCTGTTCGGTGGCCGCGCGAACCGGATTGCCGGGCGGCAGCGAGGTGTAGCTGATCGAGCCGAACCGCGTCAGAACGACCGGGGCCGCGAACACCACCAGCACGAGGATGATCGGGACTGCGACGCGCAGCGGATGGCGCATCACCCGGTCGGCGACGGCTCCCCAGAATCGGTGGGCTCGCACCTCGCCGCGCTCGACCGCCCCGCGGCGCCAGGTCAGACTGTTGATCCGGGCACCCAGAACGGCCAGGGCCGCGGGCACGGCGGTCAAGGACAGCAGGGCCGCGCTGAGGGCGGCCGAGATGGCGCCCAAACCCAGCGACCGGATCACCTCCTGGGGAAAGACGAGCATTCCGGCGAAGGCACATACGAGCAGCAGCGCGGAAAAGCACACGGTGCGGCCCGCGGTGAGAACGGTCCGCCGGACCGCGTCGTTCGGCGAGGCGCCGGAGCGGAGTTCTTCCCGGAACCGACTGACGATGAACAGTCCGTAATCGATGGCCAGACCGAGACACAGAAGGGAGGTGACGTTGAGGGCAAAGGCATTGACCGCGGTGAACATGGTCAGCAGCCGAAGCGTCCCGAGCGCGCTGAGCACCGACAGCGCGGCGACGAGAACCGGCACCGCCGCGGCGGTCAGTCCGCCGAAGATCATCACCAGCAGAATCAGGGTCAGCGGAAGCGACACCGACTCGGCGACGACGAGGTCGGTCTTCAGTTGCGTGTTGAACGAATCGTCGACCACGGTCTTGCCGGTCAGCTGGGTGTCGACTCCGGGAACCTGCAGCACGGACAGCAGATCGTGGTACGGCGGCCGATCACCCGACCCGGAATGCTGCAGGGTCACCGTCGCGAGCGCTCGGGTGCCATCGGCGGAGCGCAAGTACGGTTTCTCGACCACGGGCACCGTCCAGTAGGTGTCGACGCGCTCGACCCGGGTGCGATCGAGAGCGGCGAGGTGCCCGGCCACCTCGGGTCCGATGTCGTCGATGCTCTGCCCGGGTGGGGCGGTGTAGATGGCGACGATGTCCGGCTCCCGGCGGCCGAGGTGCTCCTCGACCTGGTGCGTGACGTGCGCGGCTTCGCTCCCGTCGTCGAGGAAGCCCTCGAACCTCAGATGGGGGAAGACCCCCAGCCCCCATGCGCCGCCGAGCACCAGCGCGGTGACGGTCACGATCAGCACGAGCCACCGGCGTGCGAGAAGAAGTGCGGCCCAGCGGGTCATGGCCGTGGCGGAGGCCGGGTCGGGGACGTCGACATCGTCATCGTGCGACCTGATGGACGGCGGCAGCGAACAGGCGTGGTGACCGCGCAGCCAGCGGCACGATGACAGGGCCGAGGCGGGGTTGCCGACGCGCCCACAGCAGGGAGGAGGTCAGCAGGCGTGAGCGCCGCGACGCCCGCGACCATGCCCGTTCGTAGCGTGCCGGTTGCCCGCATTCGAGGCACTGCACAAGGGCGCGTGCGCATTTCAGAGCGACGTCGATGCCTTCGCCGGTGATCGCGTCCACGTATCCGGCCGCGTCGCCGACGAGCAGCACACGGCCCGCGACGCGGGCCCTGGCGTCCTGACGCATCGGTCCCGCCCCCCGGACGGCGGTCGCCGCGGTGTCGGGGAGCCGCTGGGCAAGGGCGGGGAATTCGGCCAGCTGCCGGGCGAACGACCCGCGGGTAGCGGAGAGCAGCGCCACGCCGACGAGGCGGGGACCGACCGGGGTGACGTAGGCCTCGCGGTCGCGGGCCCAATGCACTTCCACGAAGTCGGTCCATGGGGCCACCTCGAAGTGCCGGCGTAACCCCCACCTGTGGTGACCGGACGGTGGGCGGTCCAGGCCCAGCTGCCGTCGGATGGCGGAGTGCAGCCCGTCGGCCGCGACGAGGTACCGCGCCGTGGCGCCTGCGGCCGTCACGCACCGGGCATCCTGCGTGATCTCGGAGACCCGGCGCTGCAGCACCGGAACACCTCGCGTCACGACCTCGGACTGCAATGCTGCCTGCAGATCGGTGCGGCGCACCCCCAAGCCGTGGCCGTCGCGGAAGACGGCCTCGGCCCGGCAGTGCCCGTCCGTGTACCGGATCCCCCGGAGGGGATGTCCGTCGACCGGCACACCGAGTTCGCGCAGGCAGGCGACCGCGCCCGGCATCAGACCCTCCCCGCAGGCCTTGTCGATCGGCGACGGCCTCGACTCGATCACGACCGTATCGAGGCCGGCCCGGGCGGAATACAGGGCCGTGGCCAGCCCGGCGGGGCCGGCGCCGACGACGATCAGGTCATGCATCGCGCACCAGTTCGCGCAGGGCGGCGTTCTCGGCGCGGATCCGCACCCGAAGTACCACGGCATCGAGCGCAGTGAAGGTCACCGCGGTCACCCACGCGGAGTGGACGAGCGGCAGTGCCGCACCCTCGACGACGACGGCCACGTAGTTGGGGTGCCGGAGCCGGCGGTACGGCCCACGGCGGATCAGGGGCAATCCGGGCACGATCACGATGCGGGTGTTCCAGCGGTGTCCGAGGGTGAGGATGCACCACCATCTCAGGCACTGCGACGCCAGGACGAGTGCCAGCATCGGCCGGCCGAGAGCCGGCACGTACCGGCGGCCGACGCCGAACGTCTCGATCAGGCATCCGGCCAGCAGCCCCGCGTGCAGTGACGCCATCACCGGATAGTGTCCGCGGCCGCTCTCCCGGCCCCCGCGCTCCATGCTCCACGCCAGGTTCCGCCGGGACACCACCAGCTCGGCGAGCCGCTCCGTGGCGACCGCGGCGACGAGCAGGAGATAGAACATGGCGTCCGCGCTACCACTCGAGGAGGACGAGTTCGGAGCAGAACCCCGGCCCCATGGCCATCATGAGCCCCGGAGTGCCCGGTTCCGGGGGGCGCTGTTCGAGCGTGTCCCGCAGCACGTGCAGGACCGACGACGAGGACAGGTTCCCCACCGCGGCCAGCGACCGGCGGGTCATCTCCAACGCCTGCGACGACAGACCGAGCACGGACTCGACCGCGCGGATCACCCTCGGCCCTCCCGGATGGCAGACCCAGGCGGTGATGTCGTCCGTCCGCAATCCGTGTTCGGCCAGGAACGAGCGGACGTCCGCACCGAGGTACTTTTCGATCACGGCGGGCACCTGGGCATCGAGGACGATCTTCAGGCCGCTCGACCCCACATCCCACCCCATGGTCCGCTCGGTGTCCGGGTACAGGTGGCTGCGCGACGCGATCACCCGGGGCCCGCGCGCCCGGGTCCGTTCGGCGCGCCGGGCACCGACGGCCGCCACCGCTGCCGCACCGTCGCCGAACAGCCCGGTCGCCACGAGATTGGCGATGGAGTGATCGTTGCGCTGCACCGTCAGCGAACACAGTTCCACGGACAGCAGGACGGCCACGTCGTCGGGGTGCCCGAGCAGATAGTCGTACAGACGCGCTGTTCCCGCCGCACCGGCAACGCACCCGAGCCCGAAGATCGGCACCCGTTTGACGTCGGGTCGCAGCCCGACCCGATACGCGATCCGGGCCTCCATCGACGGGGCGGCGACACCGGTGACCGTGGTGGACATGATCAAGTCCACCTCGTCGGGTCGAATCCCGGACTGGGCGAGCGCGCCGGTCACGGCGGCCGCACCCAACTCGATCGCACCTTCGATGAACGTGTTGTTGCAATCGTCGAAGTCGTGCAGCTCCGGATAGCGCTCGAGCGGGCGCACCAGGTGCCGCGTCCGGACCTCGGCATTGGCGTGCAGCCGCTGCAGCAACCTGATGTCGCCGTCCTCGCCGAGGCAGTAGTCGGCGAACATCTTGGTGAGCTCGGCCTGAGCGTAACGGTGCGGTGGTACGACGCCGCACACCCCCGCCAGCGTCGTCCCCTCGACGAGGGGTTTCGGTGTGGAGCGCTGCCCCGGAGCGGCCCGGGGGTCTGCCTGCAGGTTGACGATGCTCATGAGTGACTCCTCGCATCGCGCGGCTTGTGGCGCCGCGCCACTTACCCAGCTCGACACTTGTCCGGGATCGGGAGCCTCGATAGCCACCCTAGGGGTGAGAAGTGTGACCCTGGGGTGAGAGCCGGGAGCGCGGGGACGTCCGGTTCGGAACCCGGAACGGCGTCCCGCCGCCGGGGCCACGTCTTCGGAGCGTGCGGCCGCTATGGGACGTGGGCGCCGGACCGAACGATCATCTCTCGGTTGGGGATGCCGGTGCAACTGCTCGGATGTGCAGTCCCGTGTCGGCGAGCGGAGGTGGGCCGGTGGCGGTGCGGGCGAAGCGGCGTGACCTGTCTGCGCTGCGGCCTCATGCGACGTCTGCCGGTCAATTGCCTTCCATCGTGCGAATGGGACTGCGCGGCGCCGAAATATCCGGCAACCCGGGCGGGGTGAGATTCACGATGACTCCCTCGAACCAGCGCCCGTTGCCGATGATGTTCGTGTACATGCGGATGAAGGGGTAGTACAGCTCCAGCGCCCGGTTCAGGTCGTCGTTGCGGGCGTCGAGGATCTGCACGACGCCGCGGAGTTGTTCGAGTGCCGGTCCGATGGTGGCTTCGTTGTCGCGCACGAGTCCGGTCAGTTGCCGGGACAGGCGCTGGGTTCCGGTGAGCAGCTGGGAGATCGCCTGCTGCCGGCTGTTCAGTTCCCCGATGAGCAGTCCGGCGTCGGTGATCAGTTGAGTGAATTCGGCATTGCGGTCGGCCAGCACCCCTGTGGTGTGCTCGGTCGCGTCGAGCAGTCTGCGCAATTCTCGGTCGCGGCTCGCGATGGTCTGTGAGAGTCGGGTGACGCCGTCGAGGGAGGCGCGGATGTCGTCGGAGGTGTTGTCGAATGCCTGGGACAACACCGTCAGGCTCTGGGCGAGTTGGGTGGAGTCGATCTCCCCGATGGTCTGTGCCGCCGCCGAGAAGGCCTCGAGCACGTCGTAGGGAGACGTGGTGCGGTCGCGTGGGATCACCTCCCGCGGATTCAGGACCTCGGAGCCACGGGGGTCGAGGGCCAGGTACTTCTGCCCCAGGATCGTCTTGATCTGTATGGAGGCGGAGGTGTTGTCACCGATCCACGCGTCCTTGGCTCCGAACGTCACCTCGACGTGGTCGCCTTCGAGTTCGACCGACATGACCTTGCCGACCTTGACACCGGCGATCCGGACTTCGTTGCCAGGTCTCAGGCCCGCTGCTTCGGTGAACTCGGCACGGTAGAGGGCGCCGGCTCCCAGGAGCGGTAGCGAATCGAAGGAGAAGACCGCCAGCGTCGCCAACAGCATCACGAGGATGGCGAGGGCCCCCACCGCGGCCGGGCTGCGAGGTTCGGCCATGGCGTCTGCAACTCCTCCTCGTCGACCGCGATCCGCGTCTCCCCCTGCTGCACATCCACCTGGGCGGCTCCTTCGTTGCGACCCCGGGCCCGCACGGGATCGCAGACCGCTGCCCAGTCAGTGTGATCACTGTCACTGCGGGTGACAAGTTGCGCGCCCGGACAACGGACAAATGCCGCAGGGGCCGGTGGAACAGGGCCGCGTCGCCGACGCCCGGTCGGAGCCGGGCTCGACGACGACCCGCGGACCCGTTGCACAGCACGCGGGGCGGTGACCGGTTCCGGTCACCGCCCCGCGTGCCTGCGCGTCGGTGGCAGCGTCAGCGCACCATCAGGTCCAGTTCGTCGTCGGCGACGTCGACTCGGACCTGCCCACCCTCGACGAGCACGTCGTCGAGCAGCAGGTCGGCGATGCGGTCGTCCACGGCGCGCTGGATGGACCGGCGCAACGGCCGCGCCCCGAACTCCGGCTGGTGGCCGTGCTCGGCAATCCAGTCGACGGCGGCCTCGGTGAACTCGATCTCGATTCCCTTGGCGTGCAGTCGCTTGCGGCTGTCGTCCAACAGCAGGTCGGTGATCCGGTGCAGCTGCTCGGTGTCGAGCCTGCGGAAGATCACGATCTCGTCGATGCGATTGAGGAACTCCGGCCGCATCGACTCGCGCAGACGACCCATCACCCGGTCCCGCAGCGGCTTCTCGGCCGCCTCGGCGTCCCCGGTGCTGAAGCCCAGCGCCCCGCCGCGGCTCGAGATGATGTCCGAGCCGAGGTTGCTGGTCATGATCACCACGGTGTTGGTGAAGTCGACCGTGCGGCCCTGGCCGTCGGTGAGCCGGCCGTCGTCGAGCACCTGCAGCAGGGTGTTGAACACGTCCGGGTGCGCCTTCTCGATCTCGTCGAGCAGCACGACCGAGTACGGGTTGCGCCGCACCTGCTCGGTGAGCTGACCCGCCTCGCCGTAGCCGACGTAGCCCGGGGGCGCCCCCACGAGGCGGCTGACGGTGTGCCGCTCGCCGAACTCGCTCATGTCCACCCGCAGCATCTTGCGTTCGTCGCCGAACAGCACCTCCGCCAGCGCCTTCGCCAGCTCGGTCTTGCCGACGCCGGTGGGACCCAGGAACAGGAAGCTGCCGACCGGCCGATGCGGATCGCTCATGCCGGCGCGGCTGCGCCGCACGGCCCGGGCCACGGCCCGGACGGCCTCGTCCTGCCCGACGACGCGCCGGTGCAGTTCGTCCTCGAGGCCGCGCAGCCGCTCCTTCTCCGCCTGGGTCATCCGCGTCGCCGGGATGCCGGTGGCGCGGGAGACGACCTCGGCGATCAGTTCCGCGGTCACCTCGGGCACCTCGGCACCGGCGGGGGCGCCGGCATCGAGACGGGCCTGCACCTCGGTGATCTGGTCGCGCAGTCGCGAGGCCTGCTCGTAGCGTTCCGCCGCGACGGCCCGGTCCTTGTCGGCCTCGAGCCGGGCCAGCTGCTCGCGCAACGCCTTCTCGTCGACGCGCGGTGAGCGCAGCCGCAGCCGGGCACCGGCCTGGTCGATCAGGTCGATCGCCTTGTCGGGCAGGTGCCGGTCCGGCAGGTACCGCACCGACAGGTCCACGGCGGCGTCGAGCGCGTCGTCGGTGTACCGCACACCGTGGTGTTCGGCGTAGCGGTCCCGCAGGCCGCGCAGGATCGCGACCGCGTCGTCGTGGCCGGGTTCGCCGACGGTGACCGGCTGGAAGCGGCGCTCGAGCGCCGGATCCTTCTCGATGTGCTTGCGGTACTCGTCGAGCGTGGTGGCGCCGACGATGTGCAGTTCCCCGCGGGCGAGCTTGGGCTTGAGAATGTTGCCGGCATCCATCGCGCCTTCGTTGCCGCCGCCCGCGCCGACGACGGTGTGGATCTCGTCGACGAAGACGATCAGCTCGTCCGAGTGCGCGGCGATCTCGTCGAGCACCTTGGTCAGCCGCTCCTCGAAGTCGCCGCGGTACCGGGTGCCGGCGACCATACCGGTCAGGTCGAGCTGCACGATCCGCTTGCCGCGCAGGCTGTCCGGGACGTCGCCGTCGACGACGCGCTGGGCCAGACCCTCGACGATCGCGGTCTTGCCGACACCGGCCTCACCGACCAGAACCGGGTTGTTCTTGGTGCGGCGGGAGAGGATCTCGACGGTCTGCTCGATCTCGTCGGCACGGCCGATGACGGGGTCGATGCCGCCGCCGCGGGCACGCTCGGTCAGGTCTACGCCGTACTTGTCCAGGGTGGGGGTGGCGGACTGCTCCTGCGCCGCCTCGGCGGGCGCGGCGGGCTGCAGGGCGGCCTGGAGCGACTGAGCGGTGATCCCGGCCGAGACGAGCAGCCCTCCGACCCCGTGTTCCTGGTCGGCGGCGAGGGCCACGAACAGGTGCTGGGGTTCGATGTAGGTCGCGCCGAGGGCGCGCGTGAGCTGGTGCGCCTCGAGCAGCACCGTCTTGATCGCGCCGGTGAGGGCGGGAGCGGTGACCGCGGTGCGGGTCTGTTCCTGCGGGAGCCGTTGCTCCACCGCGGCCAGGACCTCGGCGGGATCGGCCCCGGCGCGGGTCATGACCGACCGGACCGGGTCCTGTTCCGCCATCACGTGCAGGACGTGGAGCGCGTCGAGGTCCGTGTCGCCGCGTTCGGCGGCGAATCGGGCCGCAGCGGCCATGAGTTCCTGGGTGCCACGGCTCAGGTAGCGGGTGATGTCGATACGCCCAGGGCCACCAGGCCCGAAGAATGCCGGCATTCCGAAGCCTCTCTCTCGGACTTGAGTCTTTCTCACTCAACTAACGTGTCGGGTCCCCTGTCAATTCCACAGATGGTGTGATGTGCGCCATATCCTTGAGGCCCGAATTTCAGTTGTGCACAACATAGCGGTGCGCTACTTTATTTCTCGTGTCCGACGATCTCGCGCTCGACCGGCAGGTCTGCTTCGCGCTCTACTCCGCCTCCCGGGCCACCACCGCCGCCTACCGCGGCATGCTCGACCGGCTCGGCGTCACCTACCCGCAGTACCTCGTACTCCTGGCCCTGTGGGAACAGGAAAGCCGCGGGGACCACAGCGGCCGCGGCGTCCGCGACCTGTGCGACGCCCTCGACCTCGACACCGGCACCCTCTCCCCGCTCCTCAAGCGGCTCGAGAGCGCCGGACTGCTCGAACGCCGGCGGCAGAGCAGCGACGAGCGCCGCGTGCAGATCCACCTCACCGAGGCCGGGCGCGAGCTGCGCGCCCGCGCCGAGGACATCCCCGCGCGCATGGCCCGCGCGAGCGGCCTCGCGGCCGACGAGCTGGCCGCCCTTCGCGACACGCTCCACCGCATGACCGAGGCGCTGCACCGCCCCGAAACACCCGATCCCCATCCCGCCACCCCACAGGAGAAGCCATGAACGTGCTCTACACCGCCGAAGCACTCGCCACCGGAGAGGGTCGCAACGGCCGCGCCCGGACCTCCGACGGCAAGCTCGACCTGGGCCTCGCCATCCCCACCGAAATGGGCGGCACCGGCGAGGGCACCAATCCCGAGCAGCTCTTCGCCGCGGGATACGCCGCCTGCTTCCACTCGGCGCTGCAGCTCGTCGCCCGGCAGGACAAGGCCGACGTCGCCGACTCGGCGGTCGGAGCACGCGTCGGCATCGGCCGCACCGACGGCGGCGGCTTCGGCCTGAAGGTCACGCTCGAGGTGTCGCTGCCCCACGTGCCGCGCGCACAAGCCCTCGAACTGACCGAGAAGGCCCACCAGGTGTGCCCGTACTCGAACGCCACCCGCGGCAACATCGAGGTCGACCTCGAGGTCACCGAGGACTGACC
>NZ_PCZU01000254.1:0-651 GCF_002887785.1 Rhodococcus sp. ENV425 | reverse complement strand
CCGCGGGACTCGGCTTCACGCTCGACGACTTCCAGGTCCGCGCCTGTCGCGCTCTCGACGAGGGCCGGGACGTGCTCGTCTGTGCCCCCACCGGCGCCGGCAAGACGATCGTCGGCGAGTTCGCGGTGCACCTGGCGCTCGCCGCCGGCGGCAAGTGCTTCTACACGACGCCCATCAAGGCCCTGAGCAACCAGAAGCACGCCGACCTCGCCGCGCAACTCGGGGACGAGCGGGTCGGCCTGCTCACCGGAGACGTCTCGGTCGACCCGCACGCACCCGTGGTCGTCATGACGACCGAGGTGCTGCGCAGCATGCTGCACGGCCGCTCGCCCCTGCTCGACGGGCTCACCCACGTCGTGATGGACGAGGTCCACTACCTCGCCGACCGCGAGCGCGGCGCGGTGTGGGAGGAGGCCATCCTCTATCTACCCGGCACCGTGCGCCTGGTGAGCCTGTCCGCGACGGTCAGCAACGCCGAGGAGTTCGGTGCCTGGCTGGGCCGGGTCCGCGGCGCGACCACCGTCGTCGTCGAGGAGACCCGGCCGGTTCCGCTGCACCAGCACGTGCTCGCCGGGGGCCGGCTGTTCGACCTGTTCTCCCCCACCACCGGTGCGATCGACGAGAACCTCGTGCGGTACGTCGCGCATCGCC
>NZ_PCZU01000253.1:69865-76560 GCF_002887785.1 Rhodococcus sp. ENV425 | reverse complement strand
CTCCCGCGGCGGGGTTCCGGGCGGCACCCGGCGCGTCCGACGGCGCCGCAGCGCCCTCCGGCTTCACCTCGGGAGCCTGCTTCCCGGGTACCTCTCGTCCGTTCTGTCCCTTCGGCGGCTGAGCGGGCGGCCCCTGCTCGGCCCCGTTCGGTCCCTGGGGAGTGCTCACTTACGACTCCTTCGCTTCGAGTACGGCGCTCTCCTCGGGCTCGTCGGCGTTGCGTGCGATCGCCAGCAACGTGTCCCCCTCCCCCAGGTTCATCAACCGCACACCCTTCGTCTGTCGGCCGGCCTTGCGCACCTGCTTCGCGGGGGTCCGGATGACGCCACCGCCCGAGGTGATCGCGTACAGCTCGTCGTCGTCGTCCACGATGAGCGCTCCGACCAGAGTGCCACGCTTGCGGTCGTACTGGATGGTCAGCACGCCCTTGCCGCCGCGGCCCTGCGCCATGTAGTCCTCGATCGGGGTGCGCTTGGCGTACCCGCCGGACGTCGCGACCAGCAGGTACGTGCCCTCGCGGACCACGTTGAGGGAGAGCAGGGCGTCGTCCTCGTTGAACCGCATGCCCTGCACACCTGAGGTCGCCCGGCCCATCGGCCGCAGCACCTCGTCGCTCGCCGCGAAACGGATCGACTGTCCCTTCGCGGACACCAGCAGCAGGTCGTCGTCCGACGAGCACAGCACCGCGCCGACCAGTTCGTCGTCACCGCGCAGGTTGATCGCGACGATGCCGCCGGACCGGTTGGAGTCGAAGTCCGACAGGCGCGACTTCTTGACCAGGCCGTTGCGGGTCGCGAGCACCAGATACGGGGCGTCCTCGTAGGACTTGAGCCGGATGACGCCCTGGATCCGCTCGTCCGGCTGGAAGGCCAGCAGGTTGGCCACGTGCTGGCCGCGCGCGGTGCGGTTGGCCTCCGGCAGCTCGTAGGCCTTCGCCCGGTACACCCGGCCCTTGGTGGTGAAGAACAGCAGCCAGTCGTGCGTGGACGTCACGAAGAAGTGCTTGACGATGTCGTCCTGCTTGAGGTCGGCACCCTTGACGCCCTTGCCGCCACGCTTCTGGGACCGGTACAGGTCGGTCTTGGTGCGCTTGGCGTAGCCGGTCTCGGTGATGGTGACGACCACGTCCTCGCGGGCGATGAGGTCCTCGTCGGAGACGTCGCCGTCGGCCGCGACGATGCGGGTGCGGCGGTCGTCGCCGTACTTGTCGACGATCTCCTTCAGCTCGTCCCGCACGATCGCGCGCTGGCGCTCGGGCTTGGCGAGGATGTCCTTGAGGTCGTCGATCTCGCGCTCGATCTCGGCGAGTTCGTCGACGATCTTCTGTCGTTCCAGAGCGGCGAGGCGGCGCAGCTGCATCGCCAGGATCGCGTCGGCCTGGATCTCGTCGACGTCGAGCAGCCCGATCAGGCCGGTGCGCGCGTCCTCCACCGTCGCCGAGGCGCGGATCAGCGCGATGACCTCGTCGAGCGCGTCGAGCGCCTTGACGAGTCCGCGCAGGATGTGGGCCCGCTCCTCCGCCTTGCGCAGCAGGTACCGCGTCCGGCGGACGATGACCTCGACCTGATGGTTGACGTACAACCGGATCATCTGGTCGAGCCGCAGGGTGCGCGGCACGCCGTCGACGATCGAGAGCATGTTGCAGCCGAAGCCGGTCTGCAGCTGCGTGTGCTTGTAGAGGTTGTTGAGGACGACCTTCGCCACGGCGTCACGGCGGACGGTGACGACGATGCGCATGCCCACACGGTCCGACGACTCGTCGTGGATGTCGGAGATGCCGGCGATCTTGCCGTCCCGGACCTGCTCGGCGATCGAGGTGATCAGGTTGTCCGGGTTGACCTGGTACGGCAGTTCGGTGATGACGATGGAGGTCTTCCCCCGGGCGTCCTCCTCGATCTCCACGACACCGCGCATCCGCACCGAGCCGCGGCCCGTGGTGTACGCGTCCTTGATGCCCTGGCCGCCGACGATCAGGCCCGCCGTCGGGAAGTCCGGCCCCTTGATGCGCTCCATGACGGCCGCCAGGGTGGCTTCCTCGTCGGCCTCGTAGTTCTCGAGCGCCCAGTAGATCGCCTCGGCCACCTCACGGAGGTTGTGCGGCGGGATGTTGGTGGCCATGCCCACCGCGATGCCGCCGGAACCGTTGATCAACAGGTTGGGGATACGGCTGGGGAGAACCACCGGCTCGAGCGTGCGGCCGTCGTAGTTCGGCTGGAAATCGACCGTCTCGTGGTCGATCTCCCGCAGCATCTCCATCGCGAGCGGCGTGAGCCGGCACTCGGTGTACCGCATCGCGGCCGCACCGTCGTTGCCGCGGGAACCGAAGTTGCCCTGGCCGTCCACGAGCGGGTAGCGCATCGACCACGGCTGCGCGAGTCGCACGAGCGTGTCGTAGATCGAGGCGTCGCCGTGCGGATGGTAGTTGCCCATCGTCTCGGCGACGGCACGTGCCGACTTCACGTAGCCGCGGTCCGGGCGGAACCCGTTGTCGTACATTGCGTACAGGACGCGGCGGTGCACCGGCTTGAGACCGTCCCGCACATCGGGCAGGGCGCGGCCCACGATCACGCTCATCGCGTAATCGATGTAGCTGCTCTGCATCTCCTGCTGGATGTCGACGGGCTCGATGCGGTCGTGCCCCGGCCCCTCCGGCGGCAACGTGGTGTCGGTCATGAGCTCCTTCTTCTACTCGGCTCGAACGCCGCGGGCTTCCGCCCGGCGCGCGTCTCGCAACCACACGAGTCTATAGGTGCAGGTCAGCTCGCACACCGACCGATGCGGCGATTCCGCTCGACCGACCCTGCACGTCGCCCGGAATTCGCGTCACGATCGCGCCGGAACGGTCCGCGACGAGTCGGTGCCGTCGTCGTCGGTGGTCCAGCGGGCGAACTCCTGTTCCAGTGCCAGATCCCTCCGGCTGGGCGCGAGCAGCAGCGCCGCGATGGGCACGGTGAGAACGACGATGCCGAGCACGAAGGAGGGGAACAGCAGGGCGGTGACGGTCTGGCCCGCCGGCAGCGGGACGGTCGGGTCGACCTGGACGCGCACACCGGCCATGCCGGTGTAGTGCAGCGCCACGACCGCGCAGCCCATGAGCAGGGCGGCCGGTACCCGGAGCGTCCACCGGTCCGCGGCCTGCGCGAGCCACAGGGCGACCGTGGCCGCGACGACACCGATGGCCACCGAGGCCACGACGAACGCCGTGTCGTGCTCGAGCGAGCCCTGGATCCGGATGGCCCACATGCCTCTGTAGTGCATGAGGCTGACCGCCAGGCCCATCCCGACGCCGCCGACGAACAGGCGGACGAGAGACGGGACGCGGTTCACCCACGCGGCGCGGGAGCTCACGAGCCAGAGCCCGAACCAGGTGGCGGCCACCGACAGCGCGACGGAGAAGACGGTCGGTCCCAGCGCGTAACGGACCGCGGTACCCGGGACGTCGAAGCCCATCATCCCGATGAAGTGCATGAGCCAGACGGCCACACCGCCGACGGACAGGGCGGCCATGGCCATCCAGCGGCGGTGGCCGCGGCCGGTCGGGGCGATCAGCGCCTGGCGAGCGCAGGAGAGCCCGACGAACGATCCGACGACGGAGGTGGCATAGGCGAGGAAGAACACCCACATCCCCATGGAGAAGTGGTGCATTTCGTGCGACATCGTGACCTTCTGAGCGTGGCACGCGGAAGTCGGTCCGCACTCGTGCGGTGGCGCGCCACACCGAATCGATACGGGCTGCGACTTCGCCCCCTCGACAGCGATCGGAGCGTATCGCATCGATGTAATTCGCACGGGGGCAGGTCCCGCCCCCGTGCGCTCAGGTGGCCGGACGCCGGGGATCGGCCGGGCTGTGCTGCTGCGCCCACGCCTCGGCCTCGGCCTCCAGTGCGGCCGCCACCCGGTCGGGAGCCATGAGCAACGCCATGATCGGGACCGTCAGGATCAGCATGCCGAGCACGAACACCGGGAAGAGGACGGCGAACACCTCGACCCCCGACGGGGCCGCGGTCGCCGGATCCACCGTCACCTGCACCGCCGCCATCGCGAGGAAGTGCACGCCGATCACCGCCGCGCCGGCGAAGATGCTGCCGCCGATCCGCATCCACCTGCTGTCGGCGACCGTGACCAGCCACAGGACCACCACCGCGGTAAGGCAAGCCGCCACCACGGACGCCGCCACGTAGGTCAGGTCGTATGCGACGGTGCCCTGCAGTTCCATCGCCCACATGATCGAGTAGTGCACGCCGGCGATCCCGGCGCCGAGGACCAGCGACCCGCCCAGCAGCCGTGCCGCCACGGCACCGCGCGACGGCCGGGCCCGGCGCGACACCCGCTTCGGCTGCACGACCACCATGGCGACGAAGGCGGACACCAGCGCCACCGCCATCGAGAAGACGATGCCGAGCAGGTCGTATCGGATGATGCTGCCGTCCACCGTGAAACCCGCCATCGGCAGGAAGTGCGCCAGCCACACCCCGACGCCCCCGGTCGAGAGCGCGGCTCGCATCAGCCAGTACAGCCGCGCCCGTTCCGAACCGGCGGACAACGACTTGCGGGCACTGGCCAGTCCCACGAGCAACCCGATCGCCGACGTCGCGTACGCCAGGACGATCACCCACGTGCCCATGCCGAACAGGTGCACGTGCGTGTCCATCAGGGCGCTACCGGCTGATGCAGCTTGCGCAGCGCGTACTCGGTGACCGTCACGAGCGCCGACTTGGCGGACTCGCGCTGCCGAGCGTCGATCGAGACGATCGGCACGTCCGCCGAGACCGCGAGGGCCTGACGGATGTCCTCGGTCGGGTACCGCGGGGCGTCGTCGAATTCGTTGATCGCGACGATGAACGGCAGGTTCCGGGCCTCGAAGAAGTCGACCGCCGCGAAACTCTCGTCCAGACGCCGGGTGTCGATGAGCACGATGGCACCGATCGCACCTCGGATCAGGTCGTCCCACATGAACCAGAACCGGTGCTGCCCCGGCGTACCGAACAGGTACAGCACGAGATCCTCGGCGAGGCTGATCCGGCCGAAGTCCATCGCGACGGTCGTGGTGGCCTTCTGCGGCGTCGCGCTCAGGTTGTCGACGCCGTCGCTGGCGTTGGTGACCAGCGCTTCGGTGCGCAGCGGAACGATCTCCGAGACCGCCCCCACCAACGTGGTCTTGCCGACACCGAAGCCCCCGGCGATCACGATCTTCGTCGAGGTCACCCGCTTCGGGGAGTTAGAGTTCGCGAAGTCCACTGAGGACCCTTTCAATCAGCTCACGACGCTCCGCGTCGCTCGAATCGTCTTTCAGGGTGGCCAGGATCCGTACGTGCCCGGCTTCGACGAGATCCGCCACGAGTACGCGCGCCACCCCGATCGGCACACCCACCCGCGCCGCGATCTCGGCGACCGACGGGGACTCTCTGCACAAAGCCACGATCGTGGCATTGATGTTGTCCAGGTCCCGGGCACGGTCGTCCGTTCCCGGGAGGACCTGGATCAGTGCCTCCAACGCCAGCTCGACCGCGGGGCTGGTCCGTCCCGAAGTCAGTGAGTACGGCCGGACCAGACTGGGCTGGGCCGGCGGCGACTCCGGCTTGCGTTCTTCCATGGCCACCTCGACGTCAGGACCCCAGACCGATGCGCGGAGTGGCCTCGACCGACGCCCCCACACGATCGACCAGGAGTGCCATCTCGTAACCGACCTGTCCGATGTCGCATTCCGAGGCGGTCAGGGTCGCAAGGTGCGAGCCGTCACCCACGCTCATCAGCAGCAGGTAACCGTGCTGCATCTCCACGACGGACTGGAGCACTCCGCCGCCCTCGAAGAGCTGGGACACGCCGTTGGACAGGCTGGCCAGGCCGGACGTGACGGCAGCGAGCTGCTCGGCACGGTCGACAGGCAGGTGTGCGCTGGCCGCCATCAGGAGGCCGTCCGCGGACACGAGCACGGCGTGGGAGACGCCGGGAACCTCGCGCGCGAAGTTCGACACCAACCAGTCCAGAGGACGAGTTACGTCGGATCCATGGTCAATGTTCATCGAACTCCCTGTTCGTCGGTCTGGGTGGACGCGTGCGCGGAGGCCCGCCCGTTGCGAACCCCTTGCTGGTGACGGCTCAGGTTGGCCCGGATGGCCTCCGGGTCGCGCCGCCGAACAGCCGGCACAGATCCGGTCGCCGGGGAGGCGACCGCACCGGGCACCAGCCTATGACCGGGTGCACGTCGCGGAAGACCCGCGGTGGTGAGTTGCTCCACCGGGGCTTGCGCCGCCTCCTGGGCGGCCCTCCAACCGACGTCCGCCCGCGAGTTCCACTCCGGCCGACGGTCCTCCGGCAGGCTCGTCGGATCGACGAGCCAGCTCGACATCATGTCGGCGAAGATCGGCGTGCCGGCACCCGGACGCAGCGTGTTGACGTCGGGCCGCGGCTGGAAGAACGCGGCCGTCTTGGCCGGGTTCGTCCGGTACCGATGCCGTGCGGCGCGGCCCGGCTGCCCGTCGGCTGCTGCGCTGCCGTGGCCGGCGGACGCGGCGGCCGGGTCTGCGGACTGCTCGGAATGCTGCTGCGGCAGGGAGGAATCGGCGGCGGCCGGCGGCGTCGGCAGCCCGGGAGTGCTCCCGGGGCGGCGCTGCGGCAGACCGTTGCCCGACGCACCGCTGCCCGACGCACCGTTCCCCGACGCACCGTTCCCCGACGCACCGCTGCCCGGCAC
>NZ_PCZU01000253.1:69748-69820 GCF_002887785.1 Rhodococcus sp. ENV425 | reverse complement strand
CGGCGTGGCACCCGGCCGGCGCTGCGGCAGACCATTGCCCGCGGTGGCCGGAGCCGGCTGCGGCGACAGACC
>NZ_PCZU01000253.1:43998-69648 GCF_002887785.1 Rhodococcus sp. ENV425 | reverse complement strand
CGCGGCGGGAGCAGGAGCAGACGAGACCGTCTCCGAGCGGCGCGGCGGCAGGACCGGCGTCGGACCGGGTTGCCGTCGGGGCAGTTCCGACAGCGGCGTGGGCTGGCGCGGCGCAGGACCCGGGATGACACCCGGCTGACGCTGCGGCAGACCGGGAGTCGAGCCGGGGCGGCGCTGCGGCAGACCCGGAGTGGTCCCCGGCTGACGCTGCGGCAGACCCGCGGACGGCTCCGGAGGAACGGGTGCCGGCTGGCGCTGCGGCAGCGGCGATTCCGGCGCGGGAGTGCGTTCCGGCAGGGCCGGGGCCGCGACGTCGCGCGGCGGCCGCGGAGCCAGGGCCTCGGCCGGACGGCCGTCCTCGCCCATGCGCGGCTGCGGCCCGGTCTGCGACAGGGCGAGCGGCGAGACGAGGAGCACGTCGGGAATGTGGACGCTGGCGGTGATGCCCGGGTTGCGTGCGGTGTCGAACGTCGGGCGCAGCCGCACGGTGAGGCCGTGCCGCGCCGCGAGGCGAGAGACCACGAACAGACCCATGTGGCGGGCGGTGTCGGGACCGACCTCGCCGCCGAGAGCAAGCCGCTCGTTGATCGCGTCGAGTTCCTCGGCCGGGATCCCGATACCGCGGTCGGCGATCTCGACGAGCAGGCCACCGTCGACGGCCCGGGCGAAGCTGAACGTCACGGTGCTGTCCGGCGGGGACGCCCGCAGCGAGTTGTCGACGAGCTCGGCGAGCAGGTGGACGATGTCCGTGGCGACCGTGCCGCTGAGTGCGCCTTCCGGCGTCGAGCCGATCTGGACGCGCTGGTAGTCCTCCACCTCGGACATCGCGGCACGCAGGATGTCACCGAGCTGTACGGGCGCGGAGTGGCCGCGCCGCATCCGGGTGCCCGAGAGGATCAGCAGGTTGTCGCCGTTACGGCGCATGCGCGCCGCGAGGTGGTCGAGGCGGAACAGGCTCTCGAGCCGGGCCGGATCCTTCTCCTCGTACTCGAGTCGTTCGATGAGGCCGAGCTGCTGCTCGACGAGCGACTTGCTGCGCCGGGCGAGGGTCTCGAACATGTCGTTGATCTGCAGGCGGAGGTGGGCCTGCTCGCCGGCGAGGCGCAGGGCCTGCCCGTGCATGTCGTCGACGGCGCGGGCGAGCTGGCCGACCTCCTCGGTCGTGTGCACCGGGACCCGCGTGAACTCGATGTCCTCGACGTTGTCACCCACCTTGATGCGGTCGATGGCGTCGGGGAGTTCCTGCCGGGCGACCTTGAGAGCGCCGTAGCGCAGGCGGCGGATCGGGCCGACGAGCGACCGCGACACGAGAAGCGCCAGGACGAGCGCGGCGAGCAGGGCACCGAGCACGATCGCGGTGTCGCGGAGGGCGGCGGAGCGGGTGTCGGAGGCGCGGGCGAGAACGGTCTCGCTGATCGCGTCGGACGCCTCGTCGATGAGGGTGCCGTAGACCTCGACGCTCTGCAGCAGCGACGAGCGCAGGTTCAGGATGGGCAGCGGCCCGTCGCCGGCGGCGTCGATCATCGCGGTGCGCTCGGCGACGCCGTTGCGCAGCTCCTGGATCTGGGCGTCGGACGCCGGATACGACCGGGCGAGCGTCTCGAGCATGGCGAGCTCGGAGCCGGACGCGGACACCAGGGTGGTGCCCGGCTGGTCCGGGTCCCGCAGGATCGCCACGATGCCCATCACCTGATCGAACAGGTAGCGCTGCGACGCCCAGGCGTCGACGAGCCGGGTGCCCTCGGCGAGCACGGACGGATCCTCGATCGGCTCGACGATCGCCTCGACGATGCGGATCAGGTCCTTGCGGATGGCATTGGTCTGCTCGTTGAGCTCGGGGAGCGGGATGTTGCCGGCCGCGATACGGTCTCGCAGCGCCTCGGCGGCGGCCACGGTGCGGGTGAGGTCCGCGGCGATGACCGGATCCAGCTCCGGATTCTGGGACACCGCCCGGACGCGTTCCAGTGTCGCGTCGAGGTTCTCGATCTCGTTCGTGATGCCGGTGCCGGCGGCCAGCGTCGCGGAGGCGGTACCGAAGGCGGTACCGAAGTCGACGAGGTCGGGCACGACGGCCACCTGGTCGGCAGCGGACGAGAAGTGGACGGCGTTGGAGAGCTCCTGCTGCACGCGCAGGCCGCCCAGCACCATTGCCACGGTCACGGGAACGGCGAGAACGGCGGTCACCTTCCAGCGAAGGCCCCACCCTTCGATGTTCCACCACCGCTGCCGAGGTGGCGATTCGTCACTCATCTTCACAGCTCACTTTCCACCCGGTTTCCGCCGCCGACCCACACCCGCGCCACACCGCTCGGTGTCGAGGAGGTGCGGCTGCGGGTGGAGTGGTCGGAAGAGACGTTCCTGAGTGCACGCACCATATCCGTCCGAGTGCGGATAACGAAAGGAGCACGACCACTCCCGGAACCGGCGGGAGTCGCGCCCCGAGCCGGTCACCGAGCCGAAAACTCTACCGACCAGTAACATTCGCGGCCCGGGAACGCGCACCCGACGCGCCGAAGGGCGGCGAAAGCGGTGGTGTGAACCTCGTCACACACCCCTTCCGCCGCCCTCTCCGGGGCCGTGGAACCCGGTCAGACGTCCAGGAAGCGAACGTCCTTGGCGTTACGGGTGATGAAACTGCGACGTGCCTCGACGTCCTCGCCCATCAGGATGCTGAACAGCTCGTCGGCTGCGGCCGCGTCGTCGAGCGTCACCTGACGCAGCACGCGCACGCTGGGATCCATGGTGGTCTCCCACAGTTCCTTGGCGTTCATCTCGCCGAGACCCTTGTAACGCTGGATGCCGTCGTCCTTGTTGATCTTCTTGCCGGCGGCGAGACCGCGCTCGAGCAGGCCGTCACGCTCCCGGTCGGAGTACGCGAACTCGGGCTCGGAACGCTGCCACTTGAGCTTGTACAACGGCGGCTGCGCCAGGTACACGTGGCCGTGCTCGACCAGCGGACGCATGAAGCGGAACAGCAGCGTCAGCAGCAGCGTGGCGATGTGCTGGCCGTCGACGTCGGCGTCGGCCATCAGCACGATCTTGTGGTAGCGCAGCTTCGCGATGTCGAACTCGTCGTGGATACCGGTGCCGAAGGCGGTGATGATCGCCTGGACCTCGTTGTTCTTCAGCACGCGATCGATGCGCGCCTTCTCGACGTTGATGATCTTGCCGCGCAGCGGCAGGATCGCCTGGTACATCGAGTCGCGTCCCGACTTCGCGGAGCCACCGGCGGAGTCGCCCTCGACGATGTAGATCTCGGACTTGCTCGGGTCGTTCGACCGGCAGTCCGCCAGCTTGCCGGGCAGCCCGCCGAGATCGGTGGCGGACTTGCGCCGGACCAGCTCGCGCGCCTTGCGGGCGGCGACGCGGGCCTGCGCGGACGAGACCGCCTTCGTCACGATGGTCTTCGCGTCGGCCGGGTTCGCCTCGAGCCAGTGCGACAGGTGCTCGTTGCAGGCCTTCTGCACGAACGACTTGACCTCGGTGTTGCCGAGCTTGGTCTTGGTCTGGCCCTCGAACTGCGGTTCGCCGACCTTGACCGAGATGATCGCGGCCAGTCCCTCGCGGATGTCGTCGCCGGTGAGGTTCGGGTCCTTGTCCTTGAGGAGCTTCTTGTCCTTCGCGTACTTGTTGACCACCGAGGTCAGGGCCGCGCGGAAGCCCTCCTCGTGGGTGCCGCCCTCGTGGGTGTTGATCGTGTTGGCAAAGGTGTGGACCGACTCGGAGTAGCCCGAGTTCCACTGCATCGCGACCTCGAGCTCGTGGCCGGTGCCCTTCGCGGTGAAGCCGACGACCGAGTTGTGGATCGGCTGCTTGGTGCGGTTGATGTGCCGCACGTAGTCCTCGAGGCCACCCGGGTAGTGGTAGACGCGGGTCTTGACCTTGTGATGCTGTTCGGCCTCGGCCTGTTCCTGCTCCTCGGCCTTCTTCGGTGCCTCGGCGAGTTCGCTGACGACCTCGTCGGTGACCTCCTCGGGGGCGACCCGCTCGTCGGTCAGCGTGATCGTCAGGCCCTTGTTGAGGAACGCCATCTCCTGCAGGCGCCGCGCGACCGTCTCGAAGTTGTAGGTCGTGGTCTCGAAGATGTCCGGGTCCGACCAGAACCGGACGGTGGTGCCGGTGGCCCGCGTGGGCTCGCCCCTGATCAGTTCGCCGGGCTTCGACGACAGGTACGTCTGCTCCCAGTGGTAGCCGTCGTTGTCGATCTCCACCTCGAGCCGGGTGGACAGCGCGTTGACCACCGAGATGCCGACGCCGTGCAGACCGCCGGAGACGGCGTAGGCATCGGAATCGAACTTGCCGCCCGCGTGCAGCTGGGTCAGCACGACCTCGACGGTCGGGATGCCGGAGGCGTGCATCCCGACGGGGATGCCACGGCCGTCGTCGACGACCTGCACGCCGCCGTCCTCGAGGAGGGTCACCTCGACCTTGGTGGCATGGCCGGCCATCGCCTCGTCGACCGAATTGTCGACGACCTCCCAGATCAGGTGGTGCAGGCCGCGCTCACCGGTGGAACCGATGTACATGCCGGGGCGCTTGCGCACCGCCTCGAGACCCTCGAGGACGGTGATGGAGGAAGCACCGTACTCACTGTTGCTCTTGTTCGACTTCTGGGCAGCCACGGGTTGGTAGCTCTCCTTCTTCCGCCTGGGTCTCGCGCACACGCGCACGCATTCGGAATTCATCCTACTGCCCGGAAGCGTACTTGCCCCGCCCGACACAGGACGGGCCGCCGACGCCGCTCACCGGCCCGCAGGCGCGGCGTCGCGAGTACGGGAGGGTGAATCGCTAGGGCGACGAGGTTCGGACAGTGTGCCGCGCCTCGACGTCGCGCACGAAGCGCGCGGTCGCGGCCGCGAGCTCCCCGGCATGCGAGCGCGGCGACCAGTGCCCGGCGTCGAGCGGTTCCCGGCGCAGATCGGGGACCCACTTCTCGGTGTCCTCGTACCCGACCGGCCGCACCGCCCGGTCCCGCAGGCCCTGGATCAGCTGAACGGGGACGTCGGTGCGCCGCTCGCGCGGCGCGCGGAGCCGCCGGCGCAGGTTCGCCCGGTACAGCTTCAGGCCGTGCACCATGTCGTCGGCGAGCGTGGGCGCGACGGGTCCGATCAGGGCCGGGTCGGAGCGGTCGAAGAACCCGACGAATCCCGGCCAGTGCCGGGAGAACCACCACCGCAACGCGGGCACGGGCAGGCCGGGGGTCTGGAACAGCACCGTGTAGGACGACGCCACGGCCTGCTCGAGCGGGCCGAGCGGGCGCCGCTCCCCCAGCCGGCGACGCATCCACAGCGCGAGGTGGTCGAGGTTCGGCCCGGACACCGAGGTGTACGACGCGATCCGCTCCGCCGCCCCGGGTTCGCACACGGCCTCCCAGCCCAGCACCGACCCCCAGTCGTGCCCGAGCAGGTGCACGGGCGCGTCCGGGCTCACCGCGTCGATCACCGCGAACAGGTCCGCGGCGAGCAGTTCGAGCCGGTAGGCCGCGACGTCGCGCGGCACGGTCGACGCGCCGGCACCGCGGTTGTCGAACCGGACGATCCGGAAGTCACCGGCCAGCGCGGGCACCACGCGGTCCCACAGGGCATGCGTGTCGGGCCAGCCGTGGACCAGCACGAGGGTCGGCCCCTGCGGGTTGCCCTCCTCGACGAGGTGGAGGCGGACGGCTCCGTTCGTGACGGTACGAGTGGTCATGTTCTCCCTCAGAGGTCGAGTACGAGCCGGCCACCGTCGGCGCGCGAGACACAGACGAGCATCTCCTCGCGACGTTCCTCGGGGGTGAGCCGGTTCTCGCGGTGGTCGGGGGTGCCGGACAGGACCCGCACCCGGCAGGTTCCGCAGAACCCCTGCCGGCACGAGTAGCCGATGCCGGGCCGGCGCCGGCGGATCACTTCGAGCGCCGATTCGTCGGCCGGGACGGCGAGCACCTCTCCGGTGCTCGCCAGTTGGACCTCGAAGGCCCGGCCGTCGACGACGGGTGGGGCACCGAACCGCTCGAAGTGCAGGGCCGACGCCCCCGTGGCATCGATGCCGGCACGCACCGCGTCCAGCATCGGGGTGGGCCCACAACAGTAGACGGCCCCGCCGGCGGGGGCGCCCGCGAGCAGGTCGGCGCCCGTCGGCGTGCCGTGCTCGTCGTCCGGGCGTACGAAAACCCTTGACGGATCCCATGTTCCGATCTCGTCGAGGAACGGCATCGCGGCCCGGGTGCGTCCGGTGTAGACGAGCCGCCAGTCCATTCCGGCACGGTCCGCGGCGCGGGTCATCGCCAGGACGGGAGTGATGCCGATCCCGCCGGCGACGAACAGGGCCGCACCCTCGGCGACGAACGGGAACCCGTTGCGCGGACCGCGCACGGCCACCGGGTCGCCCGGTTCGAGGGCATGCATCTCGAGCGACCCGCCCCCGCCGCCGGAGATCCGGCGAACCGCGACGGTGTAGCGGGTGCGGTCCTCGTGATCGCCGCACAGCGAGTACTGCCGTCGCCGCCCGGAGGGCAGATGGAAGTCGAGGTGGGCACCCGGGTGCCACGCCGGCAGCTCGGCGCCGCCGGGGGCACGCAGCGTCAACCGCACCACGTCGCCGTCGACTGTCACCGGGTCCTTTTCGGTGACAACCAGATTCAGCTGCAGATCGGGGTCCCCGGCACCGGCGGCGCCGTCGTAGCCGAGAGCCGTGACGAGACGCAGGTAGCTCTCCACGACGGATCCGAGCAGGCCCATCGCACGGTCGGTCCGGTTCCGCCCGTGCAGGTCCGACGGGCGACGGTGCCGCGGCAGCACCCCGGTCATCGGGCTGCCGCCCGGGCCGCGGGGGAGGACGCCAGATAACGGACCGCCTGACCGGTCGAGCCCTCGTGGCTCGGGTGGTACGAGCGGTGGAAGTACCGCGACATGCGCCTGCCGAGGTCCACCGGGCCGGGTAGCGTGCCGCGGCGACTCGCCGCCAGCCAGTCCGAAAGATGGGGTGCACGCACATGTTTCGATGCACGCGCCAGGTCCGGGTCGTGGGCCATGAGGAATCGGGCACCGCGGATCCACAACCACACGAGGACCGGGGTGACGAGGAGCTGGGTGCGGATCCGCCGGGCCTCCCCGGGGTCGAAGTAGCGCATCACGTCGTAGGCGACGCTGCGATGCTCGACCTCCTCGGCGCCGTGCCAGCGCAGCAGGTCGAGCATGGTCGGATCGGTGCCCGCCGCGTCGAGGCCCTTCGCATTGAGGACCCAGTCCCCGAGGAACGCGGTGATGTGCTCGACGGCGGCGATGATGGCGAGCCGCTCGACGAGGTAGTTCTCCGCGCGCAGTCCGGTCAGCGGTCGCCGGCCGAGCAACCGGCCGAACAGCCACCGCATCTGGTCCGTGAACGGGGTGGGATCGAGACCCTTCGACTCGAGTTGCTCGAGTACCCCCTGGTGAGCGTGGGAGTGCACCGATTCCTGGCCGATGAATCCCACGACGTCTTCGCGCAGTTGTTCGTCTTCGATGAGCGGCAGCGCCTCCTTGAACGTCTCGACGAACCACTCCTCCCCCGCCGGCAGCAACAGATGCAGGACGTTGAGCACGTGGGTGCTGAACGGATCGCCCGGCACCCAGTGCAGGGGCAGCGTGCTCCAGTCGAACTCGACGTTGCGGGCCTGGAGCAAGACGCGGTCCGGTTCGATGAGTGGTGTGGACATGGACGTACCTCCCGATGCGGACGTGTGCGGCAGCGCACAACCGGCTGATTTCAACGTAACATCGGGTTACATATAAATCCAGGGTCGGATCAGCCGTACGTGTCCCGCGGTCCGCGGCCGCGGACGTGCCGCTCCCCCTTACGCCAGCTCGGCGCCGTCGGCCCGGTGATCCGCAGCTCCTTGACCACCCCGTGCCCGACCGCGGCGGCGATCTTCGCGAGGATCTGCGCCTGCATCATGCGCAGCTGGGTCGCCCACGCGGTCGACTCCGCCGACACGTGCAGCACCCCGTCGCGCAGCGTCGTCGGCGACGCGTGCGAGGCGATATCGTCGCCGACCACGCGCGCCCAACTGCCCAGCACCGTGCCCTCCGACACGCGCCCCGACCATCCCCGCTGCTTGGCCAGCGAGTTCGCCAGCGCGCCGAGCGGCTGCGGGTCCCGCTCGTCGGGGCCCGGGCCCGACCAGCCGCGGCGGCGGCGCCGTGGCCGCAGCGCCCCGCGTGACGCGCGCCCCTGCCCCACCGACTTCCCGCTCGCCTTCGCCGCCGCACGGGCCTCCTCCAGCGCGCGACGGGCCAGGTCGATCCCGCGCAACGGCGGCTCGGGGGGTTGTTCGCCCGGATTCTCGGTGCTCATCGCAGTGCTCCGTCCACGGTTCCGTCCAGATCCGGCTGCGAGGGATCGCCGCCGTCGAGCCGGGTCAGCACCGAGAGCCGTCCCCGGTCGGTGTCCTCGGCCCGCACCCCGAACCGGACCGCGGACAGCTCCGCCGGCACGTCCTCGGGGACCGCGGCGGTGATGAGTACCTGCTCGGCCGAGGCCGCGACGGCGGCGAGCGCGGTGCGACGACGCCGATCCAGCTCGGCGAACACATCGTCCAGCATGAGGACCGGGTCGGTGCCGTCGGCCCGCAGGAGCGAGAAGGCGCCCAGGCGCAGCGCCAGCGCGAACGACCAGGACTCCCCGTGGCTGGCGAATCCCTTGGCCGGCTGATCACCCAGGATCAGGTCGAGTTCGTCGCGGTGGGGGCCCACCAGGCACACGCCCCGCTCGATCTCCTTCGTCCGCGCCTGCGCCAGCCGGGTCAGGAACGCGGCCTCGAGCACCTCACGGTCGTCGGATCGCGGCGCGCGGGCCGGGTCGGCGAACTCCGGCGGCAGCGCCTCGCCCACCGTGCTGCGGTAACGGAGCAGCGCCGGTCGTGACTCGGGGGCGATCGATCGGTACGCCTCGGCGACGTGCGGGGCGAGCTCGTGCAGCAGCGCGACACGGGCCGCGAGCAGCTCGGACCCGTGTGCCGCGAGATGGCCGTCCCACACGTCGAGCGTCGCCAGGGCGCTCGCCCCGTCGCCGGACCGGCTGCCGCGGCGCAGCGCACCCCCGGCCGTCTTCAGCAGGGCCGAGCGCTGTCGCAGCACCTTGTCGTAGTCGGCGCGGACCCCGCTCATCCGCGGGATGCGGGTGGCGAGCAGCTCGTCGAGGAACCGGCGCCGGTCGCCCGGGTCGCCCCGCACCAGCGACAGGTCCTCCGGCGCGAACAACACCGTCCGCAGGATGCCGAGGATCTCGCGCGGCCGCCGGGTCGGGGACTGGTTGATCCGGCCCCGGTTGGGCCGGCCCTCGTTGAGTTCGACGTCGATACCCAGTTCCCGGCCGCCGTTGACGACGACCGCACCCACCTGGGCGCGCGACGTCCCGCTCCGGAACAGCGGGGCATCGCCGGACACCCGGTGCGAGGTCAGCGTCGACAGGTAGCCGAGCGCCTCGAGCAGGTTGGTCTTGCCGTGCCCGTTGCGACCGAGGAACACCGTCGGCCCCGGCGCCAGATTCAGCGAAACGGCTTCCCAGGAACGGAAGTCGCGCAACGAGAAGGTGCGAACGTACACGGGCTCCGACCGTTTCCTGCCCCCGGGTCAGCCCGGCAGGCGCACCGGCATCAGCAGATAGGTGTAGTCGCTGTCCGGGGCGGCGAACGTACCGGAGGCGTCGGGCTCGGGCGCTTCCTCGAGCGCCGGTCGCAGCACCGCGGGACGGCTCGGCGTCGTGAAGCCGAACGACACCTTCTCGCTGTGCAGCGAGCCGAGACCGTCGAGCAGGTACCCGGGGTTGAACGCGATGATCAGCGGCTCACCCTGGAACTCCGCGGCGAGGGACTCCTCCGCGCGCCCGGCGTCGTCGCCACCGGCCGACAACAGCAGACCGCCGTCGGTGAACTCGAGTCGCACCTGCGCCCCGCGCTCGGCGACGAGCGCGACGCGCTTGATCGCGTCCACGAGCGGCGCGATGTCGACGGTCGCCATCGCGGTGTGCTCGGTCGGCAGCAACTGGCGGAACTTGGGGAATTCGGCGTCGAGGAGGCGGGTGGTGGTGCGCCGGCCGTCCGCAACGATGCCGAGCAGGCCCTCGGCGCCGACCGACGAACCGGCACCCAGTGCGAGCTGGACGGGCGAATTAGAAGATCCGCCAACGGTTTTCGCCGACTCGGAGAGGGTCTTGGCCGGCACGAGGACCGCGGCGGTCGCGGTGTCGGCGGTGGGCATCCACTCGATCTTGCGGACCGCGAGGCGGAACCGGTCGGTGGCCGCGAGCACCATGTGGGTGCCGTCGATCTCCACACGGATACCGGTCAGCATCGGCAGGGTGTCGTCCTTGCCGGCCGCGACCGCGACCTGGCTGATCGCCTCGGCGAACACCTCCACGGGCAGCGAACCGGTCTGCTGCGGCAACTCGGGCAGCTGCGGGTAGTCCTCGACCGGCATGGTCGGCAGGGAGAACTTCGCACTACCGCAGTTGATGAGCACCCGCGTTCCGTCGAGCACCACGTCGACGGGCTTGTTGGGCAGCGCGCGGGTGATGTCGGCGAGCAGGCGGCCCGACACGAGTACCTGCCCGGGGGTGATGACCTCTGCGGAGACATGGACCTGCGCGGAGACCTCGTAGTCGAACCCGGAGACGGTCAGTCCCTGCTCGTCGGCGCCGAGGAGGACGCCGCCGAGCACCGGCACCGGCGGCCGCGACGGAAGACTGCGCGCAACCCACGCGACGGAGTCGGCGAAGTCCTCGCGAGCGACACGAAACTTCATGCTTCCAAGCTCCATCGCCCGGCGGATCCTTTCGCTCTGATGGCTGTCGATCGATTCAACGAAGTCTGGCACAGGACCCCGACACCGAGGTCGGCGGCGGGGACGTCGCTCCACGGTATGCGCTCGTGGAGCACTTGGAAAGCCGGAGGCTCGAGGGGGGCGCGGCACTCGAGACCCTGTGCACTCGAGTCCTCCACAAGCCTGTTTTGAAAGAGGAATCTTCGAGAGAAAACACAGAAGTAGTAATAGGGGTTGTGGAATCTGTGGACGAACGACCGTCTACGCTGGTGAGGCGGGCTTCTCGAGCCCCGCACTCTCGAGGATGAACTCGAGGAATTCTCGAGGACGGATGTGGACATCTCGAGAGTGTTCAACATCGGTACACCGTCCGTCCACAAAGATCCCACGTTGTACACACGGTTGTCCACAGGTGTGAGTCACTGCCCATCCGTCTCGAGAATCACACCCACCGCCCACCGCCGGCCCGTCCCCGGATACGACGAAGGGCCCGGACGCGATCGTCCGGGCCCCTGCCGCAGGGTGGTACGGCTCAGCGCTTGGAGCGCTGCTTGATACGCGCGGTCAGCTCCTGCACCTGGTCGTAGACCTTCCGCCGCTCTGTCATCTCCTTGCGAATCTTCTTGTCCGCGTACATGACCGTCGTGTGGTCCCGGCCGAAGGTCTGCCCGATCTTGGGCAGCGAGAGGTCGGTGAGCTCGCGGCACAGATACATCGCGATCTGTCGCGCCTGGGCCAGCGGCCGCGCCTTGCCGGGCCCGCACAGGTCGTCGATCGAGGTGCCGAAGTACTCGGCGGTCACCGCCATGATGGTGGCCGAGTTGATCTCGAGAGCCGTCGAGTCGGGGATGAGATCCCGCAGCACCACCTCCGCCAGCGTCAGGTCCAGCGGTTGCCGGTTGAGGGACGCGAAGGCCGTCACCCGGATCAGCGCACCCTCGAGTTCGCGGATGTTGCGTTCGATCCTGCTGGCGATCAACTCGAGGACGTCGTGCGGCACGTCCAGCCGGTCCATCCGCGCCTTCTTGCTGAGGATCGCGATGCGGGTCTCGAGTTCGGGCGGCTGGACGTCGGTGATCAGACCCCACTCGAACCGGGTCCGCAGGCGCTCCTCGAGCGTCGCGAGCTGCTTCGGGGGACGGTCGGACGACACCACGATCTGCTTGTTCGCGTTGTGCAGGGTGTTGAAGGTGTGGAAGAACTCCTCCTGGATACCTTCCTTGCCCTCGATGAACTGGATGTCGTCGACGAGGAGGATGTCCGTCTCGCGGTACCTGCGCTTGAACGCCACCTTGCGGTCGTCGCGGAGGCTGTTGATGAAGTCGTTCGTGAACTCCTCGGTGGAGACGTACTTGACCCGCATGCCCGGGAACAGGCGCTGCGCATAGTGCCCGGCGGCATGCAGCAGGTGCGTCTTGCCCAGGCCGGAGGCACCCCAGATGAACAGCGGGTTGTACGCGCGGGCGGGCGCCTCGGCGATCGCCACCGCGGCCGCGTGGGCGAACCGGTTCGACGCTCCGATGACGAACGTGTCGAACGTGTACTTCGCGTTGAGGCTGCTGCTGCCGGTCGGTGCCGCGGCGGCGGGCGGCGGCGGCTGGGTGAAGTAGGACGGCCACGACTCCCGGACCGCGGTCATGGCCTCCCGGTCGTCGTCGACCTCCTCGAGTTCGCCCGTGTCGACCTCGAGCATGCCGTGGTCGAGGGAGGAGGGGCGGCGCCGCCGGAACGGATGCACCATGTCGCGGGGGTCGGTCTCGCGCGGTCCGGTGGGAATCGGCCGCGTATCGAACGCGTGGGGCTCGGGCGCGCGGGGGTCCGGCGGCAGGCCCTCGAGGGGCAGCGTGTCCCGGGGCACGGCGTAGGGGTCCTCGGCGGGATCGTCGACGGCCGCCGAGGGTTCGATGCGCACGCCGAGTCCCTCGACGCGATGGCCGAGGGTGCGGTGGAGCGCGCGGAGGATCGGCTCGCGCAGATCCCGCTCGATGGCCTCCTGCGCGAACGAGGACGGAACCGACAGGAGGGCGAAACCCTGCGCCAGGGTGATCGGCCTGACCAGGGCGAGCCACGCCTTCTGGCCCTTGCTGAGGCCCTCGCCGTCGGCGGTCAGCTCCGCGACGACGTCCGGCCACACGTCGGCCAGCGCGTTCGGCTCGTCGTTCACGTCGCGTCCTCCCCAGTTCTCTCGATCCGAATTCCACACGATTATCCACAGATGTGGACAACCACAGGGTGGCGGCCTGTGGGATGTGGATTGGGAGTTGTAGAGAGCGGGGCACACCGAGGACGAGACGCGAGGTCCGGCTCGGACACGAAGTGCCCAGTGTGACATGTCTCGAGAAGCCCGGCGCGCGCGGCCCGGGCTAGCGACTGCGCGTGCCGGCCCGCGCGCAGACCGGCGGCCGGGCGCAGCGCCGGTGCCCGCGCGGCGGAAGCGAGTGGCCCCGCTCACCGCGGTGGTGGGCGACGAGGAACAACCCCGGCGAAACCATGAACGGGAGCGTACCGGAATGTGAACGGAGTCACACGACTTCGTGGTGCGAACGTGACGCACGGGAAAATGGGTGTGCGGCGTGTCGTCTTGCGTGTGCCGAGCCGGCGCGGTTTGATTTCGTGCTTGCCGCCGAGTAGCCTCGAACAGTCACTCATACAGCAGTGACGGATCCGTGCTGCCACGCAGTATTTTTCGCGTACGGCACGTGTCATGCGATTTCCGTACACGTTGGACCGAGGACGCCGACCGGCGTCATAGAACTTCGAGGAGTGTTGACCGTGGCCAAGGGCAAGCGGACGTTCCAGCCGAACAACCGACGCCGCGCGCGCGTTCACGGCTTCCGTCTCCGGATGCGGACCCGTGCGGGTCGTGCGATCGTGTCGGCGCGTCGCCGCAAGGGCCGCACCTCGCTCACCGCCTGATCCCCGATTCCGGGAGCTCGGGGTGCTACCTGAGCCGTATCGCCTGCGGCGCCGCGCGGACTTCTCCGAGACCGTTCGTCGTGGCCGCCGGCAGGGGCGGCGAGATCTGGTCGTTCACGCGATCGAGCGGGAGCAGGCCGAGCTGGTGGTGAGTTTCGGCGGTCCGCGGTTCGGATTCGTCGTGAGCAAGGCTGTCGGGCCGGCGGTGATTCGACATCGAGTCGCACGCCGGCTTCGTCATATCTGTGCGACTCTCGTCGACGAGGTTCCCGCCGGCGCAGACGTCGTCGTCCGGGCGCTTCCGGGTGCCGCCTCGGCCTCCTCGCAGGAACTCGACCGGCAGGTTCGCTCCGGCCTCGCCCGACTGGGTCTGGTCGCGACGGCGCGGCGGCCGGGATGAACACGGACGGGATGAACGCTGACGGCGTGCTGCGGTCGGTGCGCTCCGCACCGGCCCGGATGTTGATCTTCTGCATCGAGCTCTATCGCACGTACGTGTCTCCAACACGCATGCCGACCTGCCGTTTCACCCCCACCTGCAGCGAATACGCCGTCGAGGCGTTGCGAACCCGGGGGTTCGTGGTCGGCTCCGTGCTGACGGTCGTCCGCCTGCTCAAATGCGCGCCCTGGCACCCTGGGGGTTGGGATCCGGTGCCCGAGCGGCGGCATCGATCGGTCGACCGGGGTCCCTGACCGGCACTGAAGACTTCGGACCGACGCCGCTGGGTGGCGACCTTGGACGACCTGAGGAGTACATAGAGCCGTGCTCGACTTCATCTACTATCCCGTGTCCTGGATCCTCTGGGTCTGGCACAACGCCTTCACGGCCCTGCCCGGACTGGAACCCGACGACGGCGCGACGTGGGCGCTGTCCGTGGTGTTCCTCGTCTTCACGCTGCGCGCGATCCTGTACAAGCCGTTCGTCAAGCAGGTCCGGACGACGCGGCAGATGCAGGAACTGCAACCGCAGATCAAGGCGCTGCAGAAGAAGTACTCCAACGACCGGCAGCGGCAGGCCGTCGAACTCCAGAAGCTGCAGAAGGAACACGGCTTCAACCCGCTGATGGGTTGCCTCCCGGTCCTGTTGCAGGCGCCGGTGTTCATCGGTCTGTTCCACGTGCTGCGCTCGTTCAACCGCACCGGTGAAGGATTCGGTCAGCTCGGCCTGTCACCGGAGGAGAACGCCCAGCTCGGAAACTATGCGTTCAGCCCGGAGGACGTGCAGTCCTTCCTCAGTGCGCGCCTGTTCGGCGCGCCGATCTCGGCGTGGATCACCCAGCCCGAGGCGTCGCTGGTGGCGTTCGAGCCGTTCGGCGGCATCCCCTCCCGCCTCGACATCGCGCTCGTGGCGATTCCGCTGATGATCGTCGCGGGCATCGCGACCCACTTCAACTCCCGCGCCTCCGTCGCGCGGCAGAGCGCGCAGGCCGCGGCGAATCCGCAGGCCGCGATCATGAACAAGCTGGCGCTGTGGGTGTTCCCGCTCGGCGTCATCGTCGGCGGCCCGTTCCTGCCGATCGCCATCCTCCTGTACTGGGTGAGCAACAACATCTGGACCTACGCCCAGCAGCACATCGTCTTCCGCAAGATCGACCAGGAGGAAGAGGCCAAGAAGCAGGCCGCGATCGCACGCCGCAGCGACAACGCCCCCAAGCCGGGTGCCCGTCCCGATCGGGCCGCGAAGAAGAAGGCTCCGTCCACCACCGGGGAGGACGCTGTCGCCGGTGCCGCGGACGCTTCGGAGATCTCGCTGGAGAAGCCGGCGGCGGACGACACCTCCGGCGGTGCCGGGCCGTCCGCCCCGCCGGCCGGAGGCCCGAAGAACGTCGCCGGATCGAAACGCCCCAGCGGCTCGAAGAACTCCAAGCGCAAGCGGCGCTGACCGAAGAAGAGAGAGCGAATCATGGCCAGTGACCTGGACAAGGCACAGGAGGATGCCGACGTGACCACCGAGACGCCGGATCTCGATGCGGATTCCGACTCCGAGGACGATCTCCTGATCGAGGAGGGCGAAATCGCCGGCGACTACCTCGAGCAGCTGCTCGACGTCCTGGACTTCGACGGCGACATCGATCTCGACGTGGAGGGCGACCGTGCGGTCGTGAGCATCGACGGCGGCAAGGATCTGTCCAAGCTCGTCGGCCGCGACGGCGAGGTACTCGATGCCCTGCAGGAGCTCACCCGCCTCGCGGTGCAGCAGGTCACCGGCGAGCGCAGCAAGCTGATGCTCGACATCGCGGGGTGGCGGGCGGGCAAGCGCGCAGAGCTCAGCCAGCTCGGCACGGCCGCCGCGAAGCGGGTACTCGAGACCGGGGAGCGCGAGGAGCTGACCCCGATGACGCCCTTCGAGCGCAAGATCGTCCACGACGCCGTGGCCAAGATCGAGGGTGTGTCCAGCGAGAGCGAGGGCGCCGAGCCGCAGCGCCGGGTCGTCGTCGTCAAGAACTGACCGGACAGCAGTATCGATCGGACAGCAGTATCGATCGGACAGCAGTGCGTGGGAGGGATCTCGGCGGGTGCGTCGGGATCCCTCCTTTCTTCGAGGCCAGTGTCGTCGGGAGAGGATGTTTCACGTGGAACAGGACGAGGCGCGCATCCACGAGATCGCCGTTCGCGTCTTCGGTGAGCGACTCGCTCTTGCCGAGCAGTACCGGGATTCCCTCGCTACCGACGGTGTGGAGCGCGGTCTCATCGGTCCGCGCGAGGTCCCCCGCCTGTGGGACCGCCACCTGCTCAACTGCGCAGTGCTGGGTGAACTGATCGACGAAGGCGAACGTGTCGTCGATGTGGGCAGCGGTGCCGGGCTTCCGGGTATCCCGTTGGCGATCGCCCGCCCCGATCTGCATGTGACCCTCGTCGAACCCCTGCTGCGACGGTCGGTGTATCTGGCCGAGTTCGTCGAAACGCACGGCCTGACCAACGTGCTCGTCATCCGCGGCCGTGCGGAGCAGCCCGGCGTCGTGAAGGAAGCCGGCGGATCCGACGTCGTCACCTCGCGTGCGGTGGCGCCGCTGGCGAAGCTCGCCAAGTGGTCGCTGCCGCTCGTGCACGAGGGCGGACGGATGCTGGCGCTCAAGGGCTCCAGCGCGGCGGAGGAGATCGAACGCGATCGCGACGAACTCGTCCGTCTCGGTGCCGGCAACCTCGAGGTCCTCGAGTGCGGCGTGGGTCTGCTCGAGACCCCCACCCTCGTTGTGAAGGCGGAGCGGATGCCGCGGCCGGTGCGACGGCGCAAGAAGCGCTGATCAGGTTTCACGTGAAACCGCCCCCCTCCCCCACTCGAGCGGTCTCCCGCCTCGAGTGCGCCGACTCGAGATGTGCGCGACTCGAGACTCTCGAGCTGAACGATTCTCTCGAGCAGGCGCCACTGTTGTCGCTGCAACCCGTGCGAGCCGCCCCTCGCGTCCCGATGGCGTGACGCGGAAGGCCACATCCTGACGGCACCTGCATCACCCGCCGCTCACCGCGTGCGCCGCGTCCGGAAATCCCCTCCTCGACTGCGAACTCCGGTTCTGCGCCGCCGAGACCGCGTGGAAGTCCGCCGTCTGCCGTTCCTTTGATCCCAGTTTCGCCCGAAGTTGTTGCTTGCCTTGGCTTTTGGGATCACGAACGGAATTCGTCCGGGAGTGCGGATCTTTCGCGGCAACCGCCCATCCATCCACTCGATGGCATTTCGTCACTGTGACAGATAATTTCCCGCCCGCTCGGATGGCGCCCGGTCCGCCGCCGCCACCCGGTGGCGTTTCACGTGAAACGACACCGGCGGGGATCTCTGTTTCACGTGAAACGTCAGGTTTCACGTGAAACATCATCTTCGTCGGCGACGTCGTCGCACTCCTCCGGAAGGTGGATGGGATACTGGTCGAAACGAGGAAACGGAGTGGGCCGGCAGGGTCGCCAACCTGCGCCGGCGCAACCCGCTTTCCGAGTTCACGCATCAGCCACTACGCCTCGGCTCACTCCGCCCGGTCGCGGGACCGAAACGGTGGCCGGCCGGGGTGGCCGGTCGTGGACCACCGGCGTGGTTTCGCGAGGGGGATGTACCGTGCCAACCGGGTGTGTCGACAACAAAGGAGCGGTCAATGTCGGGTGGATCTGAATCCGCTGTTTCACGTGAAACCGAGGCGCAGAGGCCGACGGGAGCCGCGTCCGAGTCCGTCGAGGACGAGTTCTCTCCGATTCCGTACGAGGGGCTCTCGCCGTTGGACACACCGATCGGCGCCGCCGCGCACCGAGCCAGCCAGGTACTTCACCCGAGTTCCGTGAACGCACTCCCCAAGCCGGCGCACCGCCGCGTCATCACGATCGCGAACCAGAAGGGTGGCGTCGGCAAGACCACGTCCACGGTGAACCTGGCGTCGGCCCTCGCCGTTCAGGGGTTGACCGTCCTCGTCGTCGATCTCGACCCCCAGGGCAATGCCAGCACCGCCCTCGGGGTGCCGCACCACTCCGGCGTCCCGTCGAGCTACGAGGTGCTCCTCGGGGAGGTGAAGGCCGCCGAAGCCATCCAGCAGAGCCCGCACAGCGAGCGCCTGTTCTGTATCCCGGCCACCATCGACCTCGCCGGCGCCGAGATCGAACTCGTCTCGATGGTCGCGCGGGAGAACCGTCTCAAGAACGCTCTCTCCCCCGCCGCGCTCGGCGATGAGGACTTCGACTACGTCATCATCGACTGCCCGCCGTCGCTGGGTCTCCTCACCGTCAACGCGCTCGTGGCGGCGAAGGAGGTGCTCATCCCCATCCAGTGCGAGTACTACGCGCTGGAGGGGGTCGGCCAGCTGCTGCGCAACATCGAACTCGTCCAGTCGCACCTCAATCCCGAACTGCACGTCTCGACCGTGCTGCTCACCATGTACGACGCCCGCACCAAGCTCGCCGATCAGGTCGCGGAGGAGGTTCGCGCCCACTTCGGCAGCGCGGTGCTGCGGTCCGTCATCCCCCGCAGCGTGAAGGTCTCGGAAGCTCCCGGTTACGGGATGACTGTTCTCGACTACGATCCAGGTTCGCGCGGTGCGATGAGCTACCTCGACGCGGGACGCGAACTGGCGGCACGCGGATACCGGAACGAGAAGCAGGGGAACGAATGAGCGCGACACGCAAAGGCGGGTTGGGGCGGGGTCTGGCATCGCTGATTCCGACCGGCCCGGCGGCCGCCCCCGGCCTCGGTAACGCTGCGGCCGACGTGATCATCGGCGACAACCGCAAGAACGCCGCTCCGAAAACCACGTCGAACAAGGCCACCGCCACCGAACAGGCGACTCCCCCGGCCGCGAAGGCCGCGGGCAACGGCGCCCCGGCGCCGGCGGACACGCCCCTCCCCTCCCCCGCCGGAGCGGTCTACCTCGAGATCGAGGCGGACAAGATCGAGCCGAACCCGCGCCAGCCGCGGCAGGTCTTCGACGAGGAGGCGCTCGCCGAACTCGTCCACTCCATCCGTGAGTTCGGGCTCATGCAGCCCATCGTCGTGCGCAGGCTCGACGGAGAGCGGTACCAGCTCGTCATGGGCGAGCGCCGGTGGCGGGCCGGCCAGGAGGCCGGTCTCGCCACGATCCCGGCGATCGTCCGTGAGACCGACGACCAGTCCCTCCTGCGTGACGCGCTGCTGGAGAACATCCACCGGGTCCAGCTCAACCCGCTCGAGGAGGCGGCGGCGTATCAGCAGTTGCTCGAGGAGTTCGGCGTCACCCACGAGGAACTGGCGGCCCGCATCGGCCGATCCCGGCCGGTGGTCACCAACATGATCCGTCTGCTCAAGCTGCCGATCCCCGTCCAGCGGCGGGTGGCGGCGGGTGTGCTCTCCGCCGGGCACGCTCGCGCGCTGCTGTCGCTCGAGGCCGGACCCGACGCCCAGGAGGTGCTCGCCGCGCGCATCGTCGCCGAGGGCCTTTCCGTGCGGGCCACCGAGGAGGCGGTCATGCTGGCGAACCGCGGCGACGGGAAGGACCCCGCACCGCAGCAGCGCCGCAAGCCCATCCAGATGCCCGGCCTCCAGGACGTCGCGGAGCGCCTGTCCAATTCCTTCGACACCCGTGTCACAGTCAGCCTGGGCAAGCGCAAGGGCAAGATCGTTGTGGAGTTCGGCTCGGTCGACGACCTGGAGCGGATCGTGGCGATGATGGAATCTCAGGCCAACCCCTCTTGACGCCTCGGCACGTCAGGACGACAGTCGAGGATACGGACTTGGAGGCTGAGTAACCCAGTGTCGACTCGAGTCACAACACTCACCCTGGGCGGAATGGATCAGCTGTCGGCACACGCCCGGCGCTGTGTGTTCTGGGAGATGGACCCCGCGGCGGTACACGACGCGGGCGGGTTCTACGATCCGGAGTTCGAGAAGGAGGCATGGCTGTCGATGGTCATGCTCCAGTGGGGTTCCTGCGCCCAGGTCGCCACGCTCGACGACAAGCCCGCCGGTAGCGCGTTCTACGCCCCGCCGAACATGGTGCCGCGCGCTCAGCTGTTCCCGACGTCCCCGGTGAGCGCGGATGCCATCCTGCTGACCACCGTCCGGATCGAGCCGCTCGCGGAGGGCAGCGATCTCGGGGCGGCACTGATCCGCGCGGTGATCTCCGATCTGGTCCGCCGTAACGTGCGCGCGATCGAGGCGTTCGGGTATCGGACTGCCGGCGAGGACGAGAGCGACGTTCCCGGGGCAACGGCCGCACGGGACTGCTCCCCCGCCGAGTGCATGGTCGAGGCCGGCTTCCTCGAGGACATGGGTTTCGAGGTCGTCGCTCCCCACCACCGCTTCCCGAGGTTGCGGCTCGAACTCGACCGCGACCACGAATGGAAGGTGGGGGTCGAGGCGGCGCTGGATCGACTGCTCGAGGAGGCCGCGCTCACCGTCGCGGGCATGTCGGGGCGTACCCCGGTGGGGGCGGCCCGCTGAGCGAACCGCTCAGCGGGTCTCGGTGATCGACAGTTCCTCGGCGAGCAGTTCGGCGAAGGTGTAGGTGCCGGTGGGCTGGTCGTCCTGACCGAGCAGGTACAGCCGCTTGACCGAGATGAGGATGGCTTCGGCGATGATGTCGCGCGAACGCGGGTTGGCGAGGACCGCGGCGTCCTGCGTGTTAGTGAGGTAGCCGAGGTCGATCTGTACGGTCGGCATGTTCGTCAGGCGCAGCAGATCCCAGGTGCGACCGTGGCTACGGCAGTCCCGCAGCGGCGTGCGGGCCGTCACCTCGCGCTGGATGAAGCCGGTGAGCACCTGACCGATCATCGACTCGGAGCCGTGCGCGTTGCCGTAATGGAAGCTCGCGATGCCGCTCGCGGCCGGATTGGGGCTGCTGTCGCAGCGCAGGGAGATCATCAGGTCCGCGCCGAACGCGTTGGAGGTGCCGGCCCGCTCGATGTTCGACGGATTCGCGTGGTACGGCCGGGAGAGGAAGGTCTCCATTCCGGTCGCGGCCATGCGGCCCTCGAGGCGACGAGCGAGGTCCCACAGGATGTCGGCCTCGGAGATGTCGCCGTGCGGGCTGCGCACGATGATGCCGTGGTCGCGGCCACCGAGGCCGGGATCGATGACGATGCGCTTGCCGCTCAGGTGCGGACCGGACCGGCGGACGATCTCCTCCTCGCTGATGGCGTGCGGCGATCCGCCGGTGACCCGGGTGCCGAGCAGTTCCAGCGACCGGAGGGTCTCCGCGCCGCAGATGCCGTCGGGTGCGAGGCCGATCTCCCGCTGGAAGGAGCTCAGGGCCTCGTGGGTGCGCGGCCCGAAGTAGCCGTCGACCCGGTCCACGTAGAACCCGAGATCCTGCAGGCGCCGCTGCAACGTCGCGACGTCGTCGCCGTAGAGCGGTGCGGAGAGCTGATAGATGAGGGTGCGGGCGCCGAGCCGATACGAGGCTTCCTTCAGCGACCGGTATGTGGCGGGACCGACGATGCCGTCGACGAGCAGACCGCGCTGCTGCTGGAACGCACGCACCGCGCTGTCGAGCTCACGGTCGAACACCGCATCGGAGCCCACCCAGCTGTCGCCGGCGGAGACGTCGGACTCGCCGTGCAGAAATCCGAGGCCGGTGAGGGTGCTCCGGATTTCGGCGACGGCAGGGCCATGGTCGCCGTAGCGCAGTCGGTGCATGTCTCGGCCCTTTCCGTGCTGCTGACCTGCTGTGCCCGGTGTGACACCAGACCATCGTTCGATTGTCGCAGATGCGCCCGGATCACGAATAATCCGGGCGCATCCGTGTCGACGGGGAAACGGTGACTCAGAGCACGTCGGCGAGGTCGCGGAGGAGAGCCGCCTTGCCCTTCGCACCGACGATCGTCTTCACCGGCTTGCCACCGGAGAACAGGATCATCGTCGGGATCGACATGACCTTGTAGTCGCGCGCCGCGGCGGGGTTGGCGTCGATGTCGAGCTTGGCGATCTTGAGCTTCTCGGAGTGCTCCCCGGCGATCTCCTCGAGAACGGGAGCCACCATCTTGCACGGGCCGCACCAGGTCGCCCAGAAATCGACCAGTACCGGCTTGTCGGACTGCAGGACGTCCTCGACGAACGAGGCGTCGGAGATGGTGACGGTGTTCTTCTCGGCCACGATGGCTCCTACTCGATGGGTGTGGAAGGGGTCAGTATCCGGCGTTGACGGTGATCGGGTGGCGGTCTTCCTGCTCGGCGAGCCAGCGTTCGGCGTCGAGCGAGGCGGAGCAGCCGGTGCCGGCGGCGGTGATGGCCTGGCGGTAGAGGTGGTCGACGAGGTCGCCCGCGGCGAAGACGCCCGGCAGGTTGGTGGCGGTGGTCGGGGTCTGCACCTGGACGTAGCCGGCGTCGTCGAGGTCGATCTGGCCGCGGACGAGTTCGCTGCGCGGGTCGTGGCCGATCGCGACGAACATGCCGGTCACCGGGAGGGTGCTGCGCTCGCCGGTAACGGTGTCCTCGAGGACCAGGCCGGTCACGGCGGTGTCGCCGAGCACCTCGACGGGCTTGGCGTTGGTGACGATGCGGATCTTCTCGTTCGCGCGGGCGCGGTCGAGCATGATCTTCGAGGCGCGGAATTCCTCGCGGCGGTGGATGAGGGTGACGCTGCGGGCGAAGCGGGTCAGGAAGGTGGCTTCCTCCATGGCGGAGTCGCCGCCGCCGACGACGGCGATGTCCTGGTCACGGAAGAAGAAGCCGTCGCAGGTGGCGCAGGCGGACACGCCGCGGCCGAGGAGCTGCTCCTCGCCGGGGATGCCGAGGTAGCGCGCGGCGGCACCCATCGCCAGGATGACGGCGCGGGCGTGGTAGGTCTGTCCGTTGGCGACGACCTTCTTGACCGGGCCGGTCAGGTCGAGTTCGTCGACGTCCTCGGTGCGGATGTCGGCGCCGAAGCGCAGGGCCTGCTCGCGCATCTGGTCCATCAGGTCCGGTCCCGTGATGCCCTCGCGGAAGCCGGGGAAATTCTCGACTTCGGTGGTGGTCATCAGGGCGCCGCCGAACTGGGTTCCCTCGAACAGCAGCGGGGACAGCTCGGCGCGGGCGGCGTAGATCCCGGCGGTGTATCCGGCCGGGCCCGAACCGACGATGATCAGGTCGTGGATCGTGGATTCAGTGGTCATGCGAGCCTTCCGGTGTCTGCTGGTACTTCTGTCTGCTGGTACTTCGATACGGGACGGTCGAGCCTGGAGGCCCGTGACCGGGACGTCAGTGGTCCACAAGACGTCAGTGGTCCACAACATGGGTCAACAACAGGGTAAGGGGTGTTGTTCCTCGAGTGCCGTGCGTCACGCCACACCGAGGCGTACCCTGCCCACCCGGACGGCAAGCGGACGGCAAGGGAACCGCAAGGCCGAATCGTCACGCTGACGGTATGACCGTAACTCCCGCACTGCTGTACCGCCTCGGCGCGGTGTCCGTCGTCGCCGCGTTCCCGTTGAACCTCGCCGGCGGCCTCCTGCATCCCGTCGTCGACGGCGCCGCGCATTCGGTGCCGGCGCTGTCCGCTCCGATCAATCCCCTCCCCCACGTCCTCCTGCTGTCGGGAACGCTGCTGTTGATGCTCGGTGTGCCCGCGCTGTACGCCTGGGTCGCCGCCGGAACCGGAATGCTCGGTCTCGTCGCGTACGTCACATACTTCCTGTCCTCGGTGCTGGTGGCGTTCTCGCACCTGGTGATCGAAGCCTTCGTCTCCGTGCCGTTCTCGCGCGATCCGGCGACGGCAGGGGCGATCTCCGGGTCGGACACCCTCCTCGACTACGAGCCCTATGTGCTCCTGCAGACCGTCAGCGGACTCGTCTTCATGGGCAGCATGATCCTGTTCGGCATCGCGCTGATCCGTTCGCGTGCGGTACCGGTGTGGATCGGCGCCCTCATGGCGGCGGGCGGTGTCGTTCTCCTGCTGCCGATTCCGGCGATGCCGGGCGTGACCGGACTGGTCGTCGAAATTCCACGCGGTTGCGCGTTCGCGGCGATCGGGCTGTGCGTCCTGTCCGCGACACGACGGAACGGGCTCAACGCCACGCCGCCCACGCCGGGTCGTGCAGTTGTGCCGACACCGTCGCGGTGAGTGTCGCGGCCGCATCGCGGAATCGGTGTGCCGAGTCCGCATCGCCGAGCAGCGCCGCGGTCTCGGCGAGGGCAGCGTCCACGGGGCCGGCGTGGAACGAGCCGGAATCCAGGCCGGCGATGCGGCCGCTGAACGGCAGCAACTGCGCATGGCAGTCCCGGGCCGTCGCCGTGTCCGCGAGCCGGGCCGCGGCACGGGCGCGCAGGCATGTCATGGCCAGCCAGTAGTAGTCGCGCCGGAACGGCCGCTGGGCGCGCCACAACTGCCGCGCCCGTTCGTGTTCACCGCTGTCGAGCAGGGCGAGGACCAACGGGAACCGGACACTGTGCGGCCGTGCCGATTCGAGTGCGGACAACTCGGCGACGAGCGGAGCGAAGTCGTCGCGCGCCGTGGCCACACCGATGCGTCCGACGGTACCGATCCACCGGGCCGAGGCGGTACCCTCCGCCTCGAGTTGTGCTGCGACGGTGTCATATCCGCGCTGTGCGCCGTCCTCGTCGCCGGCGAGGAGGCGCACCAGGGCTCGGAACAGTTCGACCACGCCGAGCAACTGGGAGAGCTGCCGGCCGGCCGCGTACCGCACGGCGAGTTCGGCGTGGCGACGGGCCTCGTCGAGTTCGGTGTCTGCGGCGGCGGCGAGGAACCACTGGAAGTGTGCCTGCGCCTGATACGCGGCGTCCCCCGCGTCGCCGGCGACGGTGAGGAGTTCCGCGGCGATGTCACGCCGCTGCGCCACGAGGTCCGGGCCGTACGCGACGAATCCGAGGGCGTTGAGCGCACGGCAGCGCAGCCCGGCGTCGGCGGTTCCCCGCGCGAGGGCGTGCGCGCGGCGGGCCGCGGCGAGGGCGGCCACCGAGTCGGCGCCCTCGAGTTCGAAGACGGCGGTGACGAGCAGCAGGACCCGGTCGTGGTCGCCGAGGGCGGTGGTGGCGAGGAGTGACTGCATGGGGTCGAGGATGCGCCGGTCCGGTTCGTCGTCGACCCGGACGGTCCAGGTGACCGGCGCGGACCACGAAGTGAGCGCCGCAACGAGGGCCGGCGGGTCACCGATCCGCCGGGCGAGATCCACGGCGCGTTGGCGCACGACGCGTGCGGTGACCACGTCGCCGGTGTGGGCGAGCGCTCCGACGTATCCGGTGAGCAGTGGCAGCAGGCCGTCTTCCGGTACGACGGTGGACATCTCGTGTGCCGACACCGCAGCGCCCCACAGGGTGACCGCATCGGCTCGGGCGCCGAGAGCGTCGGCGCGACGGGCCGCCGCGGTGAGGTGCGCGACGGCGTGGTGGGCGGTGGACGGGGTGGCCGCGAGCGCCGCATGGTGTGCCGTCGCGGCCACCTCGGCCGGCCGCAGGGCGGACAACGCCGCGAGGGCCGCGCCGTGCAGACGGGTGCGCCGGAGGCGTGACTGCCCCGCGTACAGGGTTTCCCGGACGAGATTGTGGGTGAACCGGATCCGCTCGGGCGCGGGT
>NZ_PCZU01000253.1:40000-43958 GCF_002887785.1 Rhodococcus sp. ENV425 | reverse complement strand
TGGCTCGAGGAGGGACTCGAGGTCGGTTCCGCACATCGCGGCGAGCACGTCCAGGTCGGCTTCGCGTCCGAGGACGGCGGCCGCGGACAGCACGGCGACGGTGGCCTCGGGCAGCGTGTGGATGCGGTGGTGCAGTACGTCGGCGATCCCGGCCGGCACGTCGTGATGGAGTGCCCGGACGCCCCGGTCGGCGATCAGCAGAGCAAATTCTCTGACGAACAACGGATTTCGGTCGGTCCGGGCGACGAGCAACGCCATGTCCTCGGGCGCCAGGGCGACGACGCCGCATTCGCGGACGAGGCGGGCGATGCCGTCGTCGGTCAGCGGGGCGAGGCGGATCTGCCGGCCGGGGCATGCGTTCGTCGCCGCGCGGACGGCGGCGAGTTCGCTCCCCGCCTCGGTGGGCCGATAGGTGGCGACGGCGAGCAGCGGCCGGGTTCGCAGGGCGGCGAGGGTGAGGCGCAGCAGGTGCAGGGTCGGTTCGTCGGCGCGGTGCATGTCGTCGAAGACGAGCAGCAGCGGACGGTCGGCGGCGATGCGGCCGAGGTGCCGCGTGAGCGAACGGGCGAGCCCGAACGTGTCGAGGCCGGTGCCGGGCACGGCCAGCCGGGACGTCATCGTGGCCGTGCCGTCGGGGTCGGTGTGGGCGAGGGCGTCGAGGATCTCGATCCAGGGCCACCCCGGTGGCGCTCCGTCCACCTCGGGGCAGTTGCCGCGGGCAACCTGCCAGCCGTCGCCCTCGAGGGCGACGGCGAGCAGCGTGGTGAGATGGGTCTTGCCCGCCCCGGGTTCCCCGGCCAGCCACGTCAGACGCGTCTCACCGCGGGCGGCGCGTCCGGCCTCGTCCAGCAGGACGCCGAGTTCGGCGGGGCGGACGTGGTCGGCGATCGGCGCTCGGTCCCGGGCAGGACCGGCCGTACCGGTGAGGATCTCGTGCTCGACGGCCCGTAGTGCCGGACCGGGGTCGAGGCCCAGTTCGGTGGCCAGGTACTGCCGCGAGCGGCGGATGACGGCGAGGGCGTCGGCCGGGCCGTCGGCGCGGTACCGGGCGCGCGCCAGGAGCCCGACGGCGCGTTCGCGGCCGGGGTCCGCCGCGACGATGTCGCTCAGCGACGCGATCAGCGGCGCGACGGGAGCACCGAGTTCGAGCGCGGTCTCGGCGTACTGTTCCACCGCCGTGCGGCGCAGTTCCCCGAGCCGGTCGGATTCGATTGCCGCCCAGGGATATCGATCGATGTCGGGCAGCGGATCCCGCCACCGCTGGAGGGCCTGCCCGAGGTGCCGGAGCCGGTCGTGGGGTGCGGTGACGGTGCGGGTGACGGCGTCCTCGAACGCCCACGCGTCCACCGCGGCGACAGGCAGGTTCAGCGCGTACCCGGCGGCGCTCCGTGGCAGCGGGTCGTGGCCCGGACCGAGCACCCGGCGCAGGTGGGAGATGTGCGCCTGCAGCGCCGCCACCGGTTTGGCCGGCGGTGCCCCGCCCCACAGGTCCTCGACGAGCCGGTCGGCGGAGACCGGGTGCCCGCGTGCCGCCACCAGCCGGGCGAGCAGCGCACGACGGACGGGACCGCCGAGGGCGACGGGCTGCCCGTCGACGAGCGCGGCGACGGCGCCCAGCACCCGCACCTGCACGGGCGGGGTCGTCGCGTTCGTCACCGCCCACCGTCCATGGTGTTGCAGGATAGCTGTGGGCCGGCGCACCGTCAGGTGCTGTGCTCCACGTCGCGCAGGGATTCGCGCACGACGCACCGGGTTCCGGTGTAGATGGTGGGCATGCACTTGTTGCAGTGGATGCACAGCCCTTCGCGCACGTGCTCGTCCCGGAACTTGTTGACGAGGTACGGGTCTCGCAGCAGCGCCCGGCCCATCGCGACGAACTCGAATCCCTCGTCGAGCGCATTCTCGATGGTGTCGATCCGGTTGATGCCGCCGAGGAGGATGAGCGGGGTGCGCAGCTCGGACCGGAACTGCCGAGCCATCGGGCGGAAGAACGCCTCCTCGAAGGGGTAGGTCGGGAAGAGCCGCGGCCCGTAGAACCGCAGTCCCAGCCCCACGAGCCTGGGCTGGGACGCGACGAACTCGGCCAGCGGGACGTCGCCGCGGAAGAAGTACATGCCGTTGAGCAGGGAGCTGCCGCCGGTGAGTTCCATCGCGTCGATGTGGCCGTCGGATTCGATCAGCCGCGCCATGGGCAGGCTCTCGTGGAGCCACAGTCCCTTGGGGACGCCGTCCGTCATGTTGAACTTGACGATGACGGCTACCGAGTCGCCGGCCGCCTTGCGGACCGCCTCGAGAACGCGTCGGGGAAACGCGGTTCGGTTCTCGAGACTGCCGCCGTAGCGGTCGCTGCGCTTGTTGAGATTCGGGCTGAGGAACGAGCTGAGCAGATAGTTGTGCCCCAGGTGCACCTCGAGCGCGTCGAATCCGGCCTCGACGGCGCAGCGGGTCGCGTTCTCGTAATCGGTGACGACCTGATCGAGCTGCGCGAGACTCGCGCCCCGCACCAGGCCCATGGCGGGGGCGCTGATGCGGGTGGACGGGGCGAGGGTCTTCGTCCCGTTGGAGATCTGGTTGGCGACGAGTCCGGCGTGCCCGATCTGCGCCGAGGCGAGCGCGCCCTCCGCGTGCACGGCGTCGGTGAGGCGGCGCAGGCCCGGCACGGTGTCGCGGTCGAGGACGACGGTGTTGCGGTGTACGCGTCCGCCGGGTGCGACGGCGCAGTACGCGACGGTGGTCAGTGCGGTGCCGCCGCGGGCGACCTCGGCATGGAACTCGACGAGTTCGTCGGTGACGCGACCGCCGGGCATGACGCCCTCGAACGTCGCGGCCTTGAGGATGCGGTTGCGCAGGGTGAGCGGTCCGAGCCGAACGGGTTCGAACACGGCGGGTCGCGACGAGGTCATGCCCCTACTTTCGATGCCAGTGGTTCTGTAACGTGTTGCAACTATAGTGCCGCGCCGTGCCGTGCACCACAATTACCGGTGATGACCGCATCCCACCGCTCCCCCACGCCCGCCGGCCGCCCCCGCGATCCGCGCATCGACGCCGAGGTCCTCGCCGTGACCCGCGCGATGCTGCTCGAGGTCGGCTGGGAACACCTGAGCCTGCGCGGCATCGCGGCCCGGGCCGGGGTGAGCCGGGCGGCCCTCACCCGGCGGTGGCCGTCGAAGGCGCACCTCGTGCTCGACTCGCTTCTCGGTTCCGCGCCGGACCTGACCCCGATGCACGGGACGGACCGCCGCGGCTGGATCGAATGGGTCGTCAGGGGCAGCGCGGACCTGTTCGCCCGCCCCGACGTCCGCGCCGCCCTGCCCGGGCTCATCGCCGCACTCCGCGATCACGACGATCTGCGGAACACCCTGTGGCGCACCTTCAGCGGCCCCAGCACGGCACTGTTCTCCCACGGCGACGGCTCCTCTCCCGCCGACCTCGACGCACGTGCCGTGCTCGTCCTCGCCGCGGGTGCGGCGCTGTTCGCGAGCATCGTTGCGGCCGAGGACGACACGTCCGCCCTGCGGGAGCGGATCCTCGATCTGTTGCTGCCCGCCGCGGACGGTTGAACTCCTTGCGACTCAGCCGATCTGACGGATCACCAGAGTCGCCGGATCGGAAGCGCCGCATCCCGTGCCCACCACCAGTGCCGTCAACCGCGGCGACGCGGCATCACCCAGGACCAGCGCGACCGCCTCCCGGCCGTCGAACCGGATCGTGCGTGACCCCAGCAGTGGCCGGGATTCGTCGATGCCGTTGGCCTCGAGGCATTCTCGAAGTACTGCGTGATCCGACAGCGGGCCGGGGTCGGACGCGCCGATCATCGCGCGCCAGGTCGCCGGGTCGAGCACGTCGGCACCGGGTGCAGCAGAAGCCGGTGCAGCAGAAGCCGGCGCGGCAGCGGCGGGCGCGGCCATCGGCGCCGCGGCATCGGGGCGTCCGGCGCCGTGGGCGGTGACGGCGAATC
>NZ_PCZU01000253.1:0-39940 GCF_002887785.1 Rhodococcus sp. ENV425 | reverse complement strand
CACCTTCGGCCGCACCGAGGGCCCGGAGCCGGCGGCTGACGGAGTCGAGCGCGGCGATCACCGCCATGGCGTCCGGATCCCGCCGCACCGCCGGCCACAATCCGGCGGTGACGTCGTCGTCCAGGACCCCGGCGTGCAGGTCGGCGAGCAGGTCGGCAGAATACGGCGGCCGCGGCAGCTCGTCCTCGGTCATCCGCCGTCCTCCCCGCCTTCCGGTGCCCTCACCAGGATAAGACGGCCGCCGATCACGATCGGTTCCCCGTATCCCGCAGGTCACCGAGAAGCACCGCGAGCCGACGGCGCCCGCGCGCGCAGCGGCTCTTGACCGTGCCCTCGGGAACGCCGAGCCGCCGGGCCGCCTCGCTCACCGGCCAGCCCTCCACGTCGACCGCGACGACCGCGGCGCGTTGCTCCGGTGGCAGGGTGAACAACGCCGCCTCGATATCGAGCGCGATCTCCCGCTCCGCGATGCGATCCCGTTCGTCGCGGGCATCGGTGCCGTCGTCGTACAGCGGGACGGTCGGTCGCGCCTTGTTGCGCCGGATGCGGTCCAGGCAAGCGTTCACCACGATGGTGTGCAGCCAGCTGCGAACCGCCGCGGTGTTCCGGAATTTCCCCGCCGTACGATGCGCCGACAGCAACGCCTCCTGCAGGGCGTCCGCGGCATCCTCGGGCGAATAGCTGGTGCGGCGCGCCACCTGCCACAGATGGTCGTAGTGCCGTTCGAGCAGTTGCGCGAACGCGCGTCGGTCCCCCGCCGCGTGCGCCGCGAGTAACTCGGCGTCGGACACGGCAATTCCTGCGATCCCCCCCAAAATTCGCACGCGCGGATGGTAGCCGATCGAGGTGGGCGACCGGAGGTGCGTGCGCCGGGCTATTCGGCGGCGGTGAACGTCACCTCGGCGATCGAGCTCTTGTTGCCGCCGCCGGACGTGCTCAGCCCCGTGATCCACACCAGCACATCGGAGGTGCGGCCCTCGGCCTCGACGGGGATCTCCGTGACGCCGGACCGCAGCGTCGCCGAGCCGATCACCTGGGTCTGGTCCAGGGAGGCCTGGTCCGACGGTGCGCTGCGGATCTCGACCTTCGTGCCCGGGCTGTCCGACGTCACCGACACCGACGAGAGCGCGGCCGGCTCGGCGAGCGCCACCATCAGTCCCACACCGTTCTTCAGGGCGGGAAACGGCTGGAAGTAGGCGTCGGTGCTCCACTCCGTCGACGGATCACCGTCGATGGCCAACCGCGCCGTCGCCGGCGAATCCGGGGTGCCCTGCGGGGAGAACACCGAGACCGCCGATGCCGCCACCGGTCCGGCCGCTGCGGCCGGGGCCGGCGCCTGGGCGACCGGCTCCGACGGCGCCTCGGAGGTCGGGGTGAGGCCGAAGTCCTGGCTCGTGAGCGGCTCGTCGGAGTTGCCTCCGGCGAGCAGGTTCGCGATCCACCAGCCGATCAGGGCGAGGAGCACCACCGTGGTGATGCCGAGGCCGACGAGCGCGAACAGCATCCGCTCGGATCGCTTCTTCTCCTCGGCGAGAGCCTCCGGGTCCGCGAGGGCGTGGTCGGTGGCGCCGGCACTGCGCTGGCCGAGCCGCAGCGCCGGGATCATGTCGGTCTTCTGGTCCACGACCGAGGCCTGGCCGAGGATGTGCTGCACGGTGGCCGCGGTCCGGATTCCGCCGTCGGCCGCGAGCGCACGCACCGCCACCGCGGAGATCTCGAACGGCACCTCCGGCCGCAGCGTGCGGGGCTCGACCGCGATGCCCTCGGCGGTCAGGTCCGCCGGGCGCATCCCGCCGATCGTGCCGCCGGTGTGCGCCGGGGGCTGCTCCCCGGGCGCGGCCTGTTCGGGCAGCGGCCAGCGGGCGGTGATCAGGCCGTAGAGGCTCGCGCCGAGGCCCCGGACGTCGGAGGTCACGTCCGCGTCGGCGAAGGTGGCGGGGAAGGCCAGCACCGCGTCGCCGGCGACACTGATGCGGATCCGGTCGGGGTGATCGATCGAGAGGGCGCCGCCGCTGCGGTGCGCGGCCTCCGCCGCGGCCGCGAGGGCCTGCACAGCGCGGGCCGCGCCGAGCGGGGACGGCTCGGTGCCGGACATCTCGCGCAGCGAACGACCGGGCGTCCACTCGGCGACGACGATGCCGCCCGAGCTGCCGCGGACCACGTCGAGCACCCGTGCGAGCCCCGGTGAGTTGATCCGGCCCAGCCGCAGGGTGCGCGACAGGATGGCCTGCGGACCGTCGGGACCGGTCACGTCCCCGGCGCGCTGCTCGGCGTCGACGAACGTCAGCGCCACCTCGCGGTCGAGCTTGACGTCCTGCGCCTGCCAGAAACGCAGACCGCGCGCGCCGCCGTGCGGGGCGAGCAGACGGTAGCGGCCACCGGCGACCGACGCGCCGGGGATCAGCTTCGGCCCGCGCATCGGGGTGCGCGGCGCGGACCCCGGCACACGCAGCGGAGGCAGCTGGGGTGAGCCGATCGGGATGACGCCGGTGTCGACGTGAGGATCGCGGCGGGGCCGGCCGGCACCGGAGCGGTTCTCGGCGGGGCTGCCGGCGGACTTCTGCGGCGAGGCGGAACGGTCGGGGATGCCGGCCTGCGGGGACTGCGTCGACGTGCCGTCGGCGTCCGTGGACACCGAACCCGGGTCCGTCGATGCGGACTCATCGACCGTGGACTTACCGGTAGCGTGGTCGTCGCTCACCCTCACTCCTTCTTGTTCGACTCGCCCGCCCCGGAGGTAACCGGGAGGCCGTCCGGCATCCGCGAACCGGCGCGATCCGTCCCGGGTGGTACGAACCTGCCGTCGACCAGGGTACGGGAGTTGCCGGTGTGCATCGATGTGGCTCGGCACGTCCCTGATGGCGGGAATCACCTCGGTGACCGCGTCGTACGGGGCCACCCCGTAGTCGCCGTAGTCCAGGCGCGGCAACACGATGGTCTTCTCGGCCTCCGATTCCTCGAAGCGGGCCGCCTCGAGTTCGGCGATCTCGTCGGCATCCGCCTCGGCGACGGCCGGCTCGACGGGCGTGCGTCCGCGCAGCGCGTCGACCTTGCGCCGGACCGCCGCGGTGATCGCCAGGATCTCGGGCACCTTCAGCAACCACATCACCGTGAGGGTCACCAGCAGCATCAGCGCGCCGGTGATCGCGACCCGCACCATCGAGCCGATGCCGCCGAACCGGTCGCTCAGCGCACCGAGCCGCAGCAGCCGATCGGTGAGCAGCATCGCCGCCGAACCTGCGGCCGAGGCGATCACCACGTGCCACACGGTCCGGCCCACGTTCGCCATCCGCAGGTCGCCGAGGGCGCGGTGCAGCAGGAAGCCGCCGATGCCCGCCCCGACGGTGAAGGCCAGGCCGGTCGCCACGCCCAGCAGCAACACCACCTGGTCGTCGTTGCGGGCGACGACGGGCGCGATCGCGGACAGGCCGATCTTCACGGCGGTGATGCCGAGGATGATCCACGTGGGGGTCCACGCCTGCTCGCGTGCGTAGAACACGCGCAGATGGATGAGGACGAGGGCGTACGGGATCAGGGTGAACGCCGACCAGCTGACCGCCTGGCCCAGCCGTTCGGCGTTGCCCTCGCCGAAGCTGCCGTAGCCGTACAGGGCCGTGCCGATCTGCGGGCCGGCGACGGTGAAGAATACGACGATCGGGATCAGCGCGATCATCGTCAGCCGGGTCGCGACCGACAGGTCGTCCACCACCGCGGGGGTGTCCTCCTCGGCGGCGTTGCGGCTCAGCCGCGGCATGATCGCGGTGAGCACCGTGACGCCGAGGACACCGTACGGCAGCTGCAGCAGCAGCCACGCGTTGTTGTAGATCGCCGGGCCGGCCGCGTCGGCGCTCGACGAGACGTGTGTCGCGAACACCATGCCGGCCTGGCTGATGAGCACGTACAGCACGATGGCCGCGGCCATGCCGCCGAACTGGCGCAGCCGGTCGTCGAGCCCCCACAGCGGCTTGAGGCTGATCCCCTCGCGGCGCAGCGCCGGCACCAGGGACATCGCCTGGGTCACCACACCGAGGGTGACGCCGCAGCCGAGCAGCAGCAGGTGCGGGTCGCTCATGCGCACCGGGTCGAGAGTGATCTCCCCGGGCAGCAGGAAGTACAGGACCAGGACCGTGATGACGACGATGTTGTTCAGCACCGGCGCCCACGCGCCCGGTTTGAACACCTGCCGCGTGTTCAGGATGGCGGTCAGCAGCGCCGACAGGCCGTAGAACAGGATCGCCGGCAGCAACAGATACGTCAGCGCCGTGGTCAGCGTCGTCGACACCTTGCCCGTGTCGTCGAGGAAGAACCGGGTGACGAGGACCGGCGCCGCGGCGGTGGCCAGCAGGGCGGCGAGGCCGAGCACGGTGACGGAGACGGTGAACAGGCGCCGGACGAACGCCGTACCGCCGTCCGGGTCCTCGCGTTCCGCGCGGACCAGCACCGGCACGACGATCGAGGTGAGGACGGCGCCGAGCACCAGCTCGGAGATCATGTTCGGGATCTGGGCGGCCACCGTGTACGAGCTCGCGACGGCGGCGCCGAGCAGGGTCAGCAACAGCACCTGCTTGACGAAGCCGGTGATGCGGCTGATCAGGGTCGCGAAGGCGATCGAGCCGGTCGCGGCGAGCAGGCCGGGGTTCTTGCGCGGGGCCGGCTCCGCCGCCGCGGGGGCGGGCGGGGCGACGTCCTCACGGGTCGGGTTCCCGGTCATCGTTTCTCGTACCCTTCGTCGGCTGGATCGGGCTCGCCGCGGAAGCGGTGCAGGAGACGACGGCCCGCCAGGAACAGCAGCAGCGCCCCCGCACAGCCGGTGACGATCGCGAGAACCTGGCCGTACGCGTTGGACCGTACCGTCACGTTCGTCGGGGTGCCGAGCGGCAGCCCGGACTCCGTGGTCAGGGCGAACTCGACACCGATCTTCCGCGAGTCGCTGATCTGCGCCGGCACCGTGAGGGTGCGGCTGCCGCGCGGGGGCAGCTGGGTGGGCCCGATGTCGGTGATCTTCATCGCCGACGGCGCGTCCACGTGCAGCCGCACGGTGATGCCCACGGGCAGATCGTTGCGCGCGACCAACAGTAGGGGACTCTGTTCCGAGGTCAGCGTGTAGACACCGCCCGGTGAGAGCACGGTCACTCCCGCGAACATCCCGTCGACGGCGTCGCGTACCTCCTCGCCGCGCTGCCCCGCGTCGCGCGCGGCGGCGCCGGGGTCGGGCCCGCGCCGGCCCGCCAGGCTCATCGCGCGCAGCAGGTCCTCGCGCAGCGGTGCGGTGAACTGCTGCGGTGTCAGCTGCGCCTGCGGATCCTCGACGAGCGCCTCCTGGAACGAGTCGAGCCGGGGTGCCTGCTCGCGGGCCGCGTCGATCACCTCGGCCGACGCACCGTCGACGATGGCCTGCTCCGGGTAGGACAGCGCGACGGTGGGGGCGTCCCCGGCGGCGGGTGCGAACAGGGTGTCGAACGGACGCGGGGTGGCCAGGCCGGAGCGGATCAGGGTGCCGACCATCGACAGGACCGCGGCGGCGTCGTCGCCGGACGCACTCCACGACTGCGGCGGCACGAACAGCGCGGAGCCCGGGGCCGCGGACGCGCCGTCGCCGGTGGACACGGTCCGGGTGGCGCTCTCCGACGTGCGCAGCGCGGACCAGCTCAGGGCGCCCAGCGCGTCCTGCAGCCGGGCGCCCGGGGAATCCTCGGTGAGGTCGTAGCGGGCGTCCTCGGCGGTGAACGACGGCGTCTGGGGAGCGTCGCCCAGCGCGGCGAGCGCGGTGGCGGCGGCGCTGTCGAACAGGACCGTGGACAGGCCGTCCACCCCCCGCACGGGCATCGGACCCGTGCCCGCGTCCGAGTCCGCGGCGTCGACCGCCGTGTCGGCGAGCAGGGTCGTCACCGGGCCGTCGGCGGCGAGCAGCGCCCCCGCCTGCTCGGTGAGCACCCCGGCGTCGGGCCAGACCACGTCCTCCCGGGTCGTGGTGATCCCGAGGATCGTGTTCACGATCTCGGTCGGTGCGGCGAGCGCGGGCCCGGCGAGAGAGGCGTCGTCGAGTTCGGCGAGGGCGGCCACGTCGACCTGGGCGAAGGGCACCGCGACCGTGCACATCGACGCGGCCAGGGTGCGCAGCCGTTCCAGCCACGCGACGGCCGCGGCCGTCCCCTCCCCGTCGTGGGCGTCGCCCCTCGGCTCGGCCGTGTCCTCGACCACCAGGTAGCCGCGGGTCATGTTGGCGACGGTGACGAGCAGATCGGGGTCGACGGCCAGGCACATCGCGTCGGCGACGCGGCGGTCCTCGGCGGTGGCCGCGCGCTCGGCGGCGTCGAGCAGTCCGTCGAGCCGGCCGCCGTCGGCGAGCGACGTCGCGAGGTCGTCGTCGACGAGACGGACCGGGTCCGTCGCCGATCCGGGCACCCCCGCCGCGAGGCGCGGCCGGTCCGCGAGCGGCCACAGCATGGTGACCCCCACGGGTGCGGACGTGTCCGGGGGCACGGGCCGGCTCTCGCTGCTCTCGCCCGCGGGCACCCCCAGCACGGGCAGCAGGAACCGGGCGTCGTCGAGCCGTGCCTGACCGCCGTACTCGGGAGCGCCGTTGACGTTGACGAGCAGCGGATACACCCCGGGGGTGTCGATACCCAGCGAAGGGCTGTCGGCCGAGCGCAGCGCCAGCTCGAGGCGGAACTGCCGCTGCTCACCCCGCTCGAGGACGTCGGTGACCGATTCGAACGGCCCGGTGCGGTCGTAGGCGGTCTGATCCCAGGTCAGCGCCGTGCGCAGCTCCTCGGCGGAGCCGACCGCCGGGGCGCGCTGCAGCCGCACGGCGATGTCCTCGACATCGCGGTCGCCGACGTTCTCGAGCGTGCCGGTCACGGTCACCACAGGCTCGCTGCTGGTGGACATCGTCGTCGGCGTCACCGAGTCGATGCGCAGCTCGAGGAAGCGCGGGGCGTCGGACGCGTCGCTGCGCGGCTGGGCGACGGCCACACCCGCCGTCGTCAGGACGAGCGCGAGCACGGCGAGAACGGCCGCCGCGGCCCGGCGAGCTGCCGAGGTCATCCGAGACGGGCCTCCGGTCCGCCGGGTCCGAGCAGCATCGATGGATCCATCTCGGCGATCAGCTGGTCGGCGACGTCGGCGAGCCTGCGCTCGTCCGCGTACGCCAGGCGCGAGCGCAGCTCCGGCAGCGGCACCCAGGCCACCTCGGTGACCTCGACGTCGGCGTCGGAGAGCTCGCCGTCCAGGTAACGCAGCAGGTAGTGGTGCACGGTCTTGTGGACGCGCCGGCCCTCGGTGACGAACCAGTAGTCGATGCTGCCGAGCGTGGCGAGGACGGTGCCGTGGATCCCGGTCTCCTCGTGGACCTCGCGCATCGCCGTCTGCTCGGCGGTCTCGCCCTTCTCGATGTGTCCCTTCGGCAGCGACCACAGCAGCCGGCCGCGCCGGTCCGTGCGGCCGATCAACGCCGCGCACAACTTGTCGGGTGGCCCGCCGAGGCCGTCGACCACCAGTCCCCCGGCCGATGTCTCGCGGACCGTGCGCAGGTGAGGCTTCGCCGCGTCGGAGGTGGCCCGGCCACCGGACTTGGCGCCCGCGCCACGCCGCCGCGAGGTGCGGCGGTTGCGGTTGGCACGTTCTGCGGGCGACACCTCATCGATACTAGTTGGCGGGACGTGCCCGGCGGTCCAACCAGGCACGTCCGGATCGCGCGACTGCGCGTTCGGCCACCTCGGTAAGGTTCGAAGACGTGAACTCTCCCTCCACCGACACCGAGCGGCGCGCCCGACTGCTCGCCGGCGCCGACGCGACGCTGCGTGCGCTGTCGGACATCCTGGCCCCGCTCGGTGAGCGCTTCACCGCCGCCGGTCACGAGCTGTACCTGGTGGGAGGGAGCGTCCGCGACGCGGTGCTCGGTCGCCTCGGCACCGACCTGGACTTCACCACCGACGCGCGGCCCGAGCAGGTGCAGGCGCTGCTGCGCGGCTGGGCCGACCACCAGTGGGACACCGGCATCGACTTCGGCACGATCAGCGCGGTCAAGGGCCCGGAGCAGATCGAGATCACCACGTTCCGCAGCGACGCGTACGACCGTGTCACCCGCCACCCGATCGTCGAGTACGGCACCAGCCTCGAGGACGACCTGATCCGTCGCGACTTCACCGTCAATGCCATGGCGGTGCGGATCGGCCCGACCGGCGCGGAGGACTTCGTCGACCCGCTCGGCGGGATGGACGCCCTGCTCGCCGGGGTCATCGACACCCCCGCGATGCCGAGCGAGTCGTTCCACGACGATCCGCTGCGGATGCTGCGCGCGGCGCGGTTCGTCTCCCAGCTGGGGTTCGGGCTGGCGGAGCGGGTGCACGACGCGATCGTGGCCATGGGCGACGAGATCCTGCGGATCAGCGCCGAGCGGGTGCAGGCCGAGCTCGACAAGCTGATCCTCGGTGCCTACCCGATCGAGGGCATCGACATCATGGTCGAGACCGGCCTCGCCGAGCGGGTGATCCCGGAGATCCCGGCGATGAAGCTCGAGATCGACGAGCACCATCAGCACAAGGACGTGTACTGGCATTCGCTGACCGTGCTCAGGCAGGCCATCGACCTCGAGGACGGGGATCCCGATCTCGTGCTGCGCTGGGCGGCCCTGTTGCACGACATCGGCAAGCCCGCCACGAAGCACAACGAGCCGGGCGGCGGCGTCAGCTTCCACCACCACGAGGTCGTCGGGGCCAAGCTGGTCCGCAAACGGATGCGGGCCCTGAAGTACTCCAAGCAGATGGTCGACGACGTCAGTCAGCTCGTGTTCCTGCACCTGCGGTTCCACGGCTACGGCAAGGGCCAGTGGACGGACTCGGCGGTCCGGCGCTACGTGCACGACGCCGGTGACCTGCTGCCCCGGCTGCACAAGCTGGTCCGGGCGGACTGCACCACCCGCAACAAGCGCCGGGCCGCGGCGCTGCAGGCCACCTACGACGATCTCGAGACGCGCATCGAGCGGATCGCCGAGCAGGAGGACCTGGCGAAGGTGCGGCCCGACCTCGACGGCAACGCCATCATGGAGCTGCTCGGCCTGAAACCCGGCCCGCAGGTCGGGCAGGCCTGGAAGTTCCTCAAGGAGCTGCGGCTCGACCGTGGTCCCCTCGACCGCGACGAGGCCGAGGCCGAGTTGCTGAAGTGGTGGGCGCAGCAGCCGAAGCCCTAGCGGCCGGGCAGCCGGACGGGTGAGGGTCCGCGCGACCGCCGCCCGCGCCACCGAACACACGCGCGAGTTCTGATCACGCTGCGGTTACCCAAAGTCGTGACTCATTCCAGAAAAGTGCGTCATAGTATCCACGTGCCCTCGACGCGGGATTACGTGGAGCAGTTGCGTACGGCGGAGCTGCGCGTGACCCGGCCCCGGATCGCGGTGCTGGAGGCGGTGAACCAGCATCCGCACGCCGACACGGAGACGATCTTCGGAGCCGTGCGCACCGGTCTGCCGGAGGTTTCCCGGCAGACCGTGTACGACGTGCTGCACGCCCTGACCGGTGCGGGTCTGGTGCGGCGGATCCAGCCGTCCGGTTCCGTCGCCCGGTACGAGTCGCGTGTCGGGGACAACCATCACCACCTCGTCTGCCGGTCCTGTGGGGCCATCGCCGACGTCGACTGTGCCGTCGGCGAGGCGCCCTGCCTGACCGCGTCCGACCACAGCGGCTTCCTCGTCGACGAGGCCGAGGTCATCTACTGGGGCATGTGCCCCGACTGCTCGGCAGCACACGCTTCGCGATCACATCCGTGATCACCGTCCGATTCACCGAAACCCGGAAGGAAGGGCCGACGTGTCCAACAGTGAAAGCGAAAATCCGGTAATCCCGTCCCCCGAGCCGAAGCCGCATCGGCCCAGGACCAACCGGGACTGGTGGCCGAACCAGCTGGACCTGCAGGTTCTCCACCAGCACTCGCCCCTCTCCAATCCGATGGGCCCGGACTACAACTACGCCGAAGAGTTCGCGACCCTCGACGTCGAGGCCCTGAAACAGGACATCTTCGAGTTGATGACGACGTCGCAGGAGTGGTGGCCGGCCGACTACGGCCATTACGGGCCGCTCTTCATCCGGATGAGCTGGCATGCCGCGGGCACATACCGCATCGCCGACGGCCGGGGCGGCGGCGGCAAGGGCGCCCAGCGCTTCGCCCCCCTCAACAGCTGGCCCGACAACGCGAGCCTCGACAAGGCGCGGCGGCTGCTCTGGCCGATCAAGCAGAAGTACGGCCGGAAGCTCTCGTGGGCGGACCTGCTGATCTTCGCCGGCAACTGCGCCTACGAATCGATGGGGTTCAAGACGTTCGGTTTCGGCTTCGGACGCGAGGACATCTGGGAGCCCGACGAGGTGTTCTGGGGACCCGAGGACACGTGGCTCGGGGACGAGCGTTACGCCGGCGACAGGGAACTGTCCGGCCCGTTCGGCGCCGTGCAGATGGGCTTGATCTACGTGAATCCGGAAGGGCCCAACGGTAACCCGGATCCGATCGCCGCGGCCCGGGACATCCGGGAGACGTTCGGCCGGATGGCGATGAACGACGTCGAGACCGCGGCGCTCATCGCCGGTGGTCACAGCATCGGCAAGACCCACGGCGCCGCCACGGCCGACCACGTCGGTCCCGAGCCGGAGGCCGCTCCCATCGAGCAGCAGGGTCTCGGCTGGAAGAACTCCTTCGGCACCGGCGTGGGCGGGGACGCGATCACCAGCGGTCTGGAGGGCGCCTGGACGCCCACCCCCCGGCAGTGGGACAACAGCTTCCTGGAAACCCTGTACGGCTACGAGTGGGAGAAGACCAAGAGCCCCGCCGGTGCGTGGCAGTGGATCCCGAAGGACGGGGCCGGCGCCGACGCCGTCCCCGACGCCCACGACCCGTCGAAGCGGCATTCGCCGGTGATGCTGACCACGGACCTCTCGTTGCGACTCGACCCGATCTACGGACCGATCACCCGGCGCTGGCTGGACAACCCGAAGGAGTTCGAGGAGGAATTCGCGAGGGCCTGGTACAAGCTGCTGCATCGCGACATGGGACCCGTCGCGCGCTACCTCGGACCGTGGGTCCCCGAGCCGCAGCTGTGGCAGGATCCGGTTCCCGCGGTCGATCACGAACTGATCGGAGCGGACGACATCGCCGCCCTCGGGAGCAAGATCCTCGAATCGGGCCTGTCCATCCCCCAGCTGGTCGCCGCCGCGTGGGCGTCGGCGGCGAGCTTCCGCGGCACCGACAAGCGCGGCGGGGCCAACGGGGCACGCATCCGTCTCGAGCCGCAGAAGAACTGGGAGATCAACGAGCCGGGCCGGGTGGCCGAGGTGCTGCAGACCCTCGAACGGATCCAGCAGGACTTCAACGGCGCGCAGTCTGCGAAGAAGGTCTCGCTCGCGGACCTGATCGTCCTGGCCGGCTGCGCCGCCGTCCAGCAGGCGGCGAAGAACGCCGGCGTCGAGATCACGGTCCCGTTCACGCCGGGGCGCACCGATGCCTCGCAGGAACAGACCGATGTGGAGTCGTTCGCCGTGCTCGAACCCGCGGCCGACGGGTTCCGCAACTACCTGCGCGCCGGCGAGAAGCTGCCGCCGGAGCGGCTGATGCTGGACCGGGCGAACCTGTTGACGTTGACCGCTCCGGAGATGACGGTTCTCGTCGGCGGGATGCGTGCCCTGAACGCCAACTTCGGGCAATCCGCCCACGGCGTGTTCACCGATCGGCCCGAGGCACTGACCAACGACTTCTTCGTGAACCTGCTCGACATGCGCACGGAGTGGAAGGTGTCCGAGTCGACCGAGAACGTGTACGAGGGTCGTGATCGTGCCACGGGCGAGGTCAGGTGGACGGCCACGGCCGTCGACCTCGTCTTCGGTTCGAACTCGCAGCTGCGCGGTATCGCCGAGGTCTACGGCAGCGCCGACGCGCAGCAGAAGTTCGTGCAGGACTTCGTCTCTGCGTGGAACAAGGTGATGAACCTCGACCGGTTCGACCTCGCCTGAGCAGCGCTCGATGATCGGCCCCCGGGGCCGATCATCCACACCCCTCGTGCGGCATCCCGCCGGCTGACACAGCCCGCGGGGTGCCGTGCGTCGTTCCGGCGCCCGGGGGCCGCCGATCGGGCCGTTCGGGCCCTCTCACCGCCGCGCGCGGCGAATCGTGAGCCAGATGTCACCGGGGACTCACCACGGTTAATGCCCACGAAACACGGTGTCGGGAGCATGAGACCTGGCCGGAGGAACGTGGCCGACCCAGGTGAGGAGCGGTTCGATGCAGGGCGAGATCACGAAGGTCAAGACCGCCTGCTCATACTGCGGCGTGGGCTGCGGCATGGTGCTCGAGGTCGGCCTCGACCCCGCCACCGGCGCCCGCCGGGTGCTCGACGCGTACGGCGACAAGGAGCACCCCACCAACCTCGGGCGCCTGTGCACGAAGGGGGCGACCAGCGCCGAGATGCTGGCCGCCGGCGGGCGGATGGAGAGCGCGTACCGTCGCGCCGAACGCGGCGGTGCGCCGGTGCCCGTGGAGGTCGACGCCGCGATCGCCGAGACCGCCCGCCGGTTGCGGGAGGTGCTCGACGAGCACGGACCCGACGCCCTGTCCTTCTACGTCTCCGGCCAGATGTCCCTCGAAGCCCAGTACCTGATCACCAAGCTCGCGAAGGGGTTCGTCGGCACCAACAACGTCGAGTCCAACTCGCGGTTGTGCATGGCCAGCGCCGGCACCGGCTACAAGCAGTCGCTCGGCGCGGACGGCCCGCCCGGCTCCTACCAGGACTTCGACCACGCGGACCTGTTCTTCGTCAGCGGCGCGAACATGGCCGACTGCCACCCCATCCTCTTCCTCAGGATGATGAACCGGGTCAAGGCCGGTGCGAAGCTCGTCGTCGTCGACCCCCGCCGCACGGCCACCGCCGAGAAGGCGGACCTGTTCCTGCAGATCGCGCCGGGGACCGACCTGGCGCTGCTGAACGGCCTGCTGCACCTGATCGTCGAGAACGGGCACGTCGACCGGGCGTTCGTGGCGGAATTCACCGAGGGCTGGGACGCCATGCCCGGGTTCCTCGCCGACTACACCCCCGCACGCGTCGCGGAGATCACCGGACTGGCCGAGGAGGACATCCGCACGGCCGCGCGGTGGATCGGCGAGGCCGGTGACTGGATGTCGTGCTGGACCATGGGCCTGAACCAGAGTACCCACGGCACCTGGAACACCAACGCGATCTGCAACCTGCATCTGGCCACCGGCGCGATCTGCCGCACCGGCAGCGGCCCGTTCTCGCTCACCGGCCAGCCCAACGCCATGGGCGGCCGCGAGATGGGATACATGGGGCCCGGCCTGCCGGGGCAGCGCTCCGTCCTCGTCGACGCCGAGCGGGCCTTCGTCGAACAGCAGTGGGGGCTGCCGTCCGGCGCGATCCCCACCACGGTCGGCAAGGGCACCGTCGACATGTTCGAGCAGATGGCCGCGGGCGTCATCCGGGCCTGCTGGATCATCTGCACCAATCCGGTTGCCTCCGTGGCCAATCGACGCACCGTCGTCGAAGCTCTCGAGAAGGCCGATTTCGTCGTCGCGCAGGACGTCTTTCTCGAGACCGAAACCACCGCGTATGCAGACGTCCTGCTGCCGGGAGCGCTGTGGGCGGAGTCGGAGGCGGTGATGGTCAACTCCGAGCGCAACCTGACGCTGCTGCAGCAGGCGATCGATCCGGTCGGCCAGGCCCTGCCGGACTGGCAGATCATCGCGCGCGTCGCCTGCGCCATGGGCTACGCCGAGGCGTTCACCTACTCCTGCCCCGAGGAGATCTTCGAGGAGATCACGCGCTTCTGGAACCCCAAGACCGGATACGACCTGCGCGGAATCACGTACGACCGGTTGCGCGAGACCCCCGTGCAATGGCCGTGCCCGCCGGACGCCGCGACCGACCGGAACCCGATCCGCTATCTCAACGACGGGGTGAGCCAGACCCTGCTGAGGTCGGAGGACGGCACCGCCCCCCGGCTGCGGTTCGCCACCGCCACCGGCAGGGCCGCGTTCCACCCCCGACCACACATGCTGCCGGCCGAGATGCCCGACGACGACTTCCCCGTCGTGCTCGGCACCGGCCGCGTCCAGCACCAGTGGCACACTCTTACCAAGACGGGGAAGGTCGCCAAGCTCAACAAGCTGAACCCCGGACCCTTCGTCGAGATCAATCCCGGCGATGCGCAACGACTCTCGATCGCGGACGGTGACCAGGTGGAGGTCGCGTCCCGCCGGGGCCGGGCGGTGCTGCCGGCCGTGGTCACCGACCGGGTACGGCCGGGATGCTGCTTCGCCCCGTTCCACTGGAACGACATGTTCGGGGAGTACCTGTCGGTCAACGCGGTCACCAACGACGCCGTCGATCCCGCGTCGCTGCAGCCGGAGTTCAAGGTGTGCGCGGTGTCGCTGACCAAGGTGGCAACGCCCGCCCGGCCCGAACCGTCGGGTGCACCGGCCGACCGGCTCGCCTCGACGCTCGGACTGGGGGACGGCGCGCCGCCCGTGCTCGGTGATCTCGAAAAGCGTTATCTGACTGGATTTCTCACGGGATTCCGGGAGTCCGGACAGGCGGGTGTGCCGGTGCTCCCGGCGTCGGCTCCCCTTCCGGCTGCCACCCGGGCATGGGTGGACGGGCTGCTCGCGGGGCACTTCGCGCACGCCGCACCGGACCGCGACGAGGCCGACGGGGCGCCGCCGGTGGTGGTGGCGTGGGCGTCGCAGACCGGCAACGCCGAGGAGTTCGCCCGGATGTGCGCCGAGCGCCTCCGCGCCGCGGGCCGGCCCGCCGCCCTGGTCGGGATGGACGACTACGACGTGTCCGCGCTGACCGGGGTGCGCGACCTGCTCGTCATCACCAGCACCTTCGGCGACGGCGACGCCCCGGACAACGGCACCGCCTTCTGGAACGCCCTCAACAGTGACGACACGCCCCGCCTTCCCGACACCCGCTACGCCGTGCTGGCGTTCGGGGACTCGAGCTACGACGACTTCTGCGGTCACGGCCGCCGCATCGACGAGCGGCTCGCCGAACTCGGGGCCACCCGGCTCACGCAACGGGTGGACTGTGAGCCCGACTACGACGAACCGGCCGGCGAATGGCTCGCCGTCGTCGAACAACTCGTGCGTCCCGACGGTGCCGCACCGGCCGCGCCCACCCCGGGACCCCCGGCGAAGCCCGAACCCGCCTACAGCCGGAAGGTGCCGCTCGTCACCCGGCTGACCCGGAACGTCCCGCTCAGTGGACCGGGGTCGTCGAAGGACGTGCGCCAGTTCGGATTCGAGCTGTACGACCCGGACTTCGTGTACGAGGCGGGAGACGCGCTCGGCGTGATGCCCACCAACGGACCCGAGACGGTCGACGAATGGCTGCAGGTCACCGCGCTCGACCCGGAAACACCCGTGGAATTCGCCGATCTGCCGACCATTCCCCTGCGCGAGGCCGCCACCCGGCACCTCGAGATCGCTCGGGTGACCCCGGAGCTGCTGCGGTTCGTCCACGAGCAGACCCAGAGCGCGGAGCTGGCCAAGCTGCTGCGACCGGGTAACAAGATCGAGCTGCAGCAGTGGTTGTGGGGCAAACAGGCGATGGACGTGATCTCGGCGTATCCGTTCAAGGCGCCGATCGAGGAGTGGCTGCCCGTGCTCAAGCGGCTGCAGCCCCGCATGTACTCGATCTCGTCGAGCCCGCGGACCAACCCCCGCGAGGTGCAGCTGACCGTCTCGGTGGTGCGTTACAGCTACGAGGGCATCGGCCGGGCCGGGGTGTGCTCGAGCTTCCTCGCCGACCACAGTCACGGCGTCGACATCCCCATCTTCGTCCAGCGCAGCACCCACTTCCGGCCGCCCCGGACGCCGGACACCCCGATGATCATGGTCGGTCCCGGCACCGGCATCGCGCCGTTCCGCGCCTTCCTGCACGATCGCCGCGAGATGGGCCACACCGGCCGGAACTGGCTGTTCTTCGGCGATCAGCGGTCCTCCACCGACTACCTGTACCGGGACGAGATCGAGGCGATGCACGCCGACGGCTTCCTCACCCGGCTCGACCTGGCCTTCTCCCGCGACCAGCGGCAGAAGGTCTACGTGCAGGACCGGATGCGCGAGCACGGGGCGCAGCTGTGGAAGTGGTTGCAGGACGGTGCCCACTTCTACGTGTGCGGCGACGCGAGCCGGATGGCCAAGGACGTCGACGAGACGCTGCGCGAGGTGGTGCAGGTCCACGGCAGGCTCGACGAGGAGGACGCCGAAACGTACGTCAAGCAGCTCGCCGCCGAGAAGCGCTACGTGCGCGACGTGTACTGATCCGCAAATTCGTTTCCCTACGCTTGATAGGTCCGCAGAAGCGGAAGTAGTGTCTGTTTCGTGACGCAGATTCGCATCAAGGATGCCGCCCGGCTGCTCGGCGTCAGCGACGACACCGTCCGGCGGTGGATCGACCAGGGCGCCCTGCCGGCCGGCAAGGACGGGGCCGGCCGCAAGATCGTCGAGGGGGCCGACCTTGCCGAGTTCGCCCGCCGTCAGGCGGACGAGGCACCCGATCTGCTCGGCGTGGGCAGCTCCGCCCGCAACCGGTTCGCGGGGATCGTGACCCGGGTGGTGTCCGACACCGTCATGGCGCAGGTGGAGATGCAGTGCGGCCCGCACCGCGTCGTCTCGCTGATGAGCACCGAGGCCGTCCGTGAACTCGGCCTCGAACCGGGCAGCCTCGGGGTGGCCGTCGTCAAGGCCACGACGGTGATCGTCGAAACCCCGGCGGGTGCGTCGTGAGACGGCGGGAGGCAGTCGTCGTCGTGCTCTCGGCGCTGATGCTCGCCGCGTGTGGCTCCGGTGGTGACGGCGACCCTGCGCCCGCCACGGCGGTCACCGGCGAGCTGACCGTGTTCGCGGCCGCGTCGCTGCAGGTACCGTTCCGGGAGATCGAAGTGCGGTTCGAGGCCGAAAATCCCGGCACGGATGTTGTTTTCGACTTCGCCGGCTCGGCCGACCTCGTCGCGCGGTTGTCCCAGGGTGCCCCCGCCAATGTCTTCGCCTCCGCCGACACGGCGAACATGACCAGGGCCGTCGATGCCGGTCTCGTGGCCGGCGAACCCGTGAACTTCGCGGCCAACACCCTCACCATCGTCACCGAACCCGGAAACCCAGAGGACGTGCAGACTTTCGCGGATCTGAGTCGTCCCGGACTCGACGTCGTCGTGTGTGCGCCGCAGGTACCGTGCGGCGCCGCGGCCGCCCGCGTCGAGGACGTCGCCGGCGTCACCCTCGAGCCGGTCAGCGAGGAATCCTCGGTGACGGACGTGCTCGGCAAGGTCGCCACCGGGCAGGCCGACGCCGGGCTCGTCTACGTCACCGACGCTCTGCGCGCCGGCGACGACGTGACCGCCGTGCCGTTCCCCGAGTCCGCGGCGGCCGTCAACACCTACCCCGTCGCGGTTCTCGCCGAGGGCGCGAACCCCGTGACGGCGGCGGCGTTCGTCGCGTACGTGACCGGCGCCGAGGGACGACGGATCCTCGCCGAGAAGGGATTCGCGGCCCCGTGACGCGCGTCCGACCGGCCGGGCTGCCGACGTGGATCCACGTCCCCGCGATCGTCGGCGGACTGTTCGTCGCCCTGCCGCTGCTGTCGCTGATCCTCGCCGTCGACTGGCGGCGCTTCCCGGAACTGGTGACGTCCGAGGCATCCCTGCAGGCCCTGACGCTGAGCCTGCGCACCGCGGTGGCCGCCACGGTGCTGTGTGTCCTGCTCGGCGTGCCGATGGCGACCGTGCTCGCGCGCAGCACCGTGCGTTTCCTTCCGGTGCTGCGCTCGCTCGTGCTGCTGCCGCTCGTGCTGCCGCCCGTGGTCGGCGGGATCGCACTGTTGTACACCTTCGGGCGCCGCGGACTGATCGGCGAGCACCTCGAGCTGCTCGGAATCCGTATCGCGTTCTCCACCACGGCAGTTGTCCTCGCGCAGACGTTCGTCGCGCTGCCGTTCCTGGTGATGAGCCTCGAGGGCACCCTGCGCACCGCCGGCACCCGGTACGAGGCGGTCGCCGCGACGCTCGGGGCGCCGCCCACCACCGTCTTCCGCAGGGTCACCCTGCCGCTCGTGCTGCCGGGCCTCGCGTCCGGCACCGTGCTGGCCTTCGCGCGGGCCCTCGGCGAGTTCGGGGCCACCCTCACCTTCGCCGGCAGCCTCCAGGGTGTCACCCGCACGTTGCCGCTCGAGATCTATCTCCAGCGCGAGACCGACGCCGACGCGGCGGTGGCGTTGTCGCTGCTGCTCGTCGTGGCCGCCCTCGTGATCGTCGTCGCCGCGCGGGGGCGGCGGATCGCGGGCGGCCTGTGACCGGCCTGCGGCTGCGGGCCCGGGTCGGGTCCCGCGACGTCGACCTGGCTGTCGCCGTGGAGTCCGGCCGCGTGCTCGCGGTCCTGGGACCCAACGGCGCCGGCAAGTCGACGCTGCTGAACGTGATCGCCGGATTGCTGCAGCCCGACGACGGTCGCATCGAACTCGACGGGTGCGTGCTCACCGACACCGCGGCGGGCGTGGCCGTGCCGCCGCACCGTCGCGGGGTGGCCCTGCTCGCGCAGCAGCCGCTGCTGTTCCCGCACCTGAGCGTCCTCGACAACGTCGCCTTCGCTCCCCGCAGCGCGGGCCGCGGCCGATCGGCCGCCCGCGCCGCGGCGTTGCGGCAGCTCGCCGCCGTCGACGCGACGGAACTCGCCGACCGCCGGCCGCACCAGCTCTCCGGGGGGCAGGCCCAGCGCGTCGCGATTGCCCGCGCGCTGGCGGCCGACCCGCGTTTGTTGCTGCTCGACGAACCGATGGCCGCCCTCGACGTGACGGCCGCCCCGGCCGTGCGGTCGCTGCTGCGCACCGTCCTGCGCGGTCCGGGACGCACGGCGCTGGTGGTCACCCACGACCCCCTCGACGCCCTGGCGCTCGCCGACCGGGCCGTGGTGCTCGACGACGGCCGGATCGTCGAGGAGGGCACTGTGCGCGACGTGCTGTCCCGGCCGCGCAGTGCCTTCGCGGCCCGCATCGCGGGCCTGAACCTGCTCGCCGGCACCGTCATCGCGGACGGACTCGACACCCCCGTCGGCCGGGTCCGCGGTGTGCTCGACGACGACTGTGCCCCAGGGAATTCGGCGGTGGCGGTGTTCACCCCCGCCGCCGTCGCGGTCTATCCCGGGGAACCCCACGGCAGCCCCCGCAACTCGTTCGCCGTCGTCGTCGGCGAGCTCGAGGTCCACGGTGCCACCGTCCTCGTCCGGGCCGCCGAGTCCGGAATCACCGCCGAGGTCACCACGTCCGCGGCCGCCGATCTCGCGCTCGCACCGGGTGCGACGATGTGGTTCGTCGTCAAGGCCACCGAGGTCCGCATCCATGCCGCCCGCTGACCGAGCGAATGTATCGTTCCGTCGGACTGAGGAGGTGAACGATACATTCGCTCGGCTTACGCTGCGCGCGAGAGTGATTCAGTTCAGGCGGGCGCGCATCAGGTAGACGTTGTAGCTGTCCCACTCGGACACGGTGAAGTACAGGTCCGCGCCGTGGGACCACGGGTGCATGAAGCCGCCGTATGCCTTCGGGTAGTCCGCGGTCCGTACCAGCGTCGCGGCATCGGACCAGGCGCCCTGCGGCGAATCCGACTCGCGGAGAACGATTTCGCCCGCAATCGGTTCCAGGTAGCTCATCTGCCAGCGGCCTCGTCCGACGTCGAACCGCACCGACAGCTCGCTCGCCGCGCCGTCGGCGAGCGGGGTGGCGAGCTGCTCGAAGACGGGCATCCAGCGGTCGTGCACCCAGTACTGGTACGCGGAGGGATTGAGCACGTCGTCGACCGGCACGCGGGCCAGGCCCACCGATCCGACGCGGCCGTTCGGAGTGCCGAACATGTAGACGTGGTCGCCGTGCGGCACCATCGTCGCGACCTGGAACCGGCCGAGCCCGAACACGTTGTCCCAGCGGGCATTCAGGTCCTTCGTCCACGTCTGGCCGTGGTCGTCGGAGTAGGCGATGCCGCCGTGGTTGGTGTACCACATGCCCGGCACGACGCTCCACCGTCGCACCGACATGTAGCTCAGGTACTGGCGGTCGCCGATCGCGAAGCCGGAGGTGGGGATGACGGTCGTCTCGAAGTTCTTCACATGCCGGGCGTCGAGGATCTCCGCGGCGTGGCAGGGGCTGTCCTGCACCATCGCGTCGATGGTGAGGCCGTCCGCCAGGTCGGTGTCGCGGCTGAATGCCAGGACGTTGCTGCGCCAGTCTCCGCCGGCCCCGCCCGGCGGCGTCCATTCGAGCCCGAACGTGTCCCCGAAGGCGAGGGCGACCTCGCCGGGGCGCGTCTCCCACACGATGCCGAGGTCGGTGCCGTGCACGGCCCAGCGCGCATCGGTGCGGTTCTCCGAGCCGGGACCGGTCAGCTGGGAGACCAGCTCGACGTCGCCCACGGCGGGGGCGGGTGGCCGGGCGGTGACGGTACCCGGCTCGAACGGCGGATTCTCCCGTGGCGGGGCCGGTGGGACGGGTGCGCCCGGCGCGCCGGGCACGGGAATCGGGATCGGCTCCGGCTGCGGATCCAGCTCGACGCGCGGCAGGTAACTCGAGGACCCGCTCGAGCCGGCGGTCCCACTCGAGCCGCTCGAGCCACTCGAGCCGCCGGGCAGGGCGTCGGGAGCGCCCGTCGCGAGACCGAGGTCCGGGCACGGGTCGGCGCACGGGTCGGCGGGCAACGGCTCCTGCGGCACGCGGGTGTTGTCCGGCGCCGGGCCGGGGACCGGAACCGGGACGATCTCGGGGTACGGCAGGGGGATCTTCACGACGGGCGGGATCTCGATCCGTGGCAGCTGCGGCGCGTCGGGGTCCGGGGGCTCGACCGCGGGATCGAAGCCCGGTTCGCCGCACGAGTTGACGGGCGGGGCGGGCGACGCATGGGCGGGCAGCGCGAACAGCGGCAGGGTCGACGAGACCAGGGCGAGAACAGCCAGCGGCGTGCGGTGCCTGCGTGCCATCGCGTTCTCCTCCGGATACTCGGGGAAATGCCCCGGAGAACCTAACAAATCCGGCGCCCGAAACCGCGGAGACTCACATGCGGAGCCGCCGGATCGTCGTCGCCGCGACCAGACCGGCGACGTACACCGCCACCCCGGCGAGCGCGAGCGCCGGGCTGCGGCCGTCGGGCGCGACGACCAGGGCGCCCGCGACGATCGCCGCGAGGAACGCCATGTTGAACACGGTGTCCTGCAGGGCGAAGACCTGCCCGCGACGGGCGTCGTCGATCTCGATCTGCATCGCGGCGTCCCCGGTGAGCTTGATGGTCTGACCGACGAGACCCAGCAGGAACGCGGCGGCGAGCAGTCCCGTCTCGTCGAACCCGGTGACGAGGACGAGCTGGACGACGCCCGCGCAGATCAGTGCCGTGACGACGGTGCGGGGCCGGCCGAGGCGCGGGATGACGAGCGGGGCGGCGACCGCCGCGACGAGCATCCCGGCGGCGGTGGCGCCCACGGCGACGCCGAACCCGACGAGCCCGCCCGGCAGCGTGGCCCCGTCGGCGTCGCGCAGCACCAGCACCATGATGAGTGTGTCGATGCCGAACACGATGCGGTGCGCACCGATACCGATCATCGCGACCGTGACCCCCGGTGCCTCCCACACCGCCGTGGCACCGGTGTGCAGACCGGCGGCGACGGCCCGGATCGGGTGGCGCAGCACGGCACGGTCGGGACCGAGCGCATGACGGGCGAAGCCGCCGGCGGCGAGCGCGGCGACCACGGAGCCCGAGACGCCGAGCGCCACCGCCACCCCGGAGCCGAAGTCGCCCTCCCCGACGAGGCCGATCGTGGTGACCGCGATGCCCGCCCCGAGGGCAGAGATCCCCGATCCTACCGTCGCGAGCACGGAATTGACCGGTACGAGCCATGATTGGCGCACGACGTGCGGGAGGGACGCCGACACCCCGGCGAGCACGAAGCGACTGACGCCGACGGCGGCGAGCGCGAGCAGCAGCAGCGCGGTGGATCCGCCGCCGGTGAGGAGCAGCGCCGACATGGCGAGGATGAGCACGCCGCGCAGGGCATTGGCGGCGAGCAGCACCAGCCGGCGGTCCCAGCGGTCGAGCAGCGCGCCGGCGAACGGCCCGACCACCGAGTAGGGCAGCAGCAACACCGCGAATCCCGCGGCGATCGCGGCGGGATCGGTCTGGCGCTCCGGATTGAACAGGATCGCCCCACCGAGGGCGGCCTGGAACAGTCCGTCCCCGAACTGGCTGGCGAAGCGGACGACCGTCAGCCGCGCCAGTCCCGGCGATCGGCGCAGAGCCGTCGCCGTGGATCGCCACGCCTGCCGTCTCGACTCCCGCACAGTGTCCGACACTATCCGTCCGGTGCGGGGTCGCCCCGCGACGACGGTTCCGCCTCCCCGGCGAGGTTTTCCGGCCTACCCTCGGCGCAACCGGCAACTTCCGGAAGAGGGGACGTCCCGTCATGTGCCGACTGTTCGGGTTGACCGCCGCGCCGCACCGGGTGCACGCCACCTTCTGGCTGCTCGACGCATCGGATTCGCTCGCCCGGCAGAGCCGGCGTGAACCGGACGGCACCGGGCTCGGGACGTTCACCGACGACGGCCGCCCGGTGGTGGAGAAGCAGCCGCTGGCGGCGTACGAGGACCGCGCGTTCGCCACGGAGGCGAAGGAGCGGCGGTCACAGACGTTCCTCGCACACATCCGGTTCGCCTCGACGGGAGGCCTGGACGTGGGCAACACGCACCCGTTCGAGCAGCGCGGGCGGCTGTTCGCCCACAACGGCGTCCTCGGCGATCTGCCGCGGCTCGAGGCCGAGCTCGGCCCGTACCGCGACCTGGTGACGGGCGAGACGGACTCGGAGCGCTTCTTCGCGCTCGTCACCCGTCGCATCGACGAGCACGGCGGCGACGTCGGCGCGGGGCTGACCGCCGCGGTCCGGTGGGCCGCCGAGAATCTGTCCGTCTACGCGTTGAACGTCGTGCTCACGACCGCGACGCAGTTGTGGGCGCTGCGTTATCCGGACACCCACGACCTGTTCGTCCTCGAGCGTCCCGCCGGCGGCCCGCACGGCGGCCGCCATCTCGAGCATGCCAGCGAGGCCGGCACGGTCCGGGTGCGCTCGGGCCACCTGGCACGGCACCCGGCGGTCGTGGTCGCCAGCGAGCGCATGGACGAGGATCCGGGCTGGTCGGACCTGCGCTGCGGGGAGCTGCTGCACGTCGACGGCGAGCTCCGGGTCACCCGCACCGTCGTCGTCGACGAGCCCCCGCGGCACCCGATCACGCTCGCGGACCTCGACGAGCGGGCGGCCGCCTCCCAGACCGGGAAGTGAGTGTCACCGCTCGCGCCACCATCGCACCGTCGCGGCCGCGGCCGCGGGCAGCGGCGTCGGGCGCAGGCCGAGGAGTTCCTCGCTGTACGCGGAGTCCATGACGAACGGATCGGTGAACTGGTAGAGCATCTCGGTCAGTTCGCGGGCGTCGCGGTTGACCAGCGCGGCGCCGCGCAGCATCCAGGTGGGAATCGTGCCGACCTTCGGAGCCGGCACCTGCGCGGCCGCGGCGAACGCGGCGACGAGGTCGCGCTGCGTGCCGGCCGGACCGGTGGGAGCGTGCAGGACCCGGTTCCACACCGCGGGATTCGCCGCGGCCGCGATCATGGCGGCGGCCAGGTCCGGCACGTACGTGAACGAGTGCGGCACGTCGGGTGAGCCGAGCACGCGGGGGCTGCGCCCGGCCAGGATGGCCGGCACCATCCGCTCGCCCGCGTGGGCGGTGCGGGCGTGGGGGCCGAAGAAGTCGGACGCGACCACGCTCACTGTCGGGGTGGCGCTTTCGGCGCGGCGGTCCAGCAGCCGGGCCCGCACGCCCCGCTTGCCGGTGGTGCTCGCGCGCGGCGAGTCCTCGGTCATGACCCGGTCCGGTTCGCTGTAGGAGTACAGGCTCTCGGGGAAGACCACCACCGCGCCCGTGCGCCCGGCCGCCTCGAGGACCGTGCTCTCCGCCGCCGGCAGTTCGCGCTCCCAGGTGTCGGCGCGGTAGGCCGAGCCGTGGATGCAGTGGTACACGGCACCGGCACCCTCGAGCGCGGGGCCGAGCCGGGCGGGATCGGAGACGTCGACCCGGCGGCGTTCGACGAGCGGGTGCTCGGGGCCGTTGCCGGACCGGGTGAGGACGCGGACGCGGTGGCCCCGGTCGGCGAGTTGTTCGGCGACGGTCCAGCCGACCGGCCCGGCTCCGGTGACGACCTGCAGATTCGACATGGTGATCAGCTCCTTCGAAATGTGAGCACTGCTCTCTTTCTGACACCACGATGCGCCCCCGGGTGGGCAAAGTCAAGAGCACTGCTCACTGTTGTTGACGGTGCTCGCACATCTGGCAGGGTGAGGGACATGACCGGAACCCCCCGCGCCCGCGCCCGGCAGCAGACGATGGCAGACATCCTGCGGATCGGCCGCGAACACCTCGCCACCCACGGCGCCGCCGCGCTGTCCCTGCGCGCCGTCGCCCGCGACCTCGGCGTCGTCTCCTCGGCGGTGTACCGCTACGTCGCGAGCCGCGACGAACTGCTCACCCTCCTCGTCGTCGACGGCTACACCGAACTCGCCGACACCGTCGACGGTGCGCTCGCCGACGTCGCCGCGGACGCCCACGCCGAGCAGTTCCGCGTGCTCGGCCACGCGGTGCGCGCCTGGGCGCTGCGCGAACCCGCGCGCTACGCCCTGCTGTTCGGCAGCCCGGTCCCCGGCTACCACGCCCCCGCCGAGCGGACCACGGGTCCGGGCACCCGCGTCGTCGTCCGGCTCGTCCGCATCCTCGACGACGCCCACGCCGCCGGCACCCTCCAGATCCCCACCACCGTCGCCGTGCCGGACACCCTCACCGCCGACCTGGGCCGGATCCGCGCCGAACTCGGCACCGGCGTTCCCGACGCCGTCCTCGCGCGCGGCGTACTGGTCTGGGCCGCCCTGTTCGGGGCCGTGAACTTCGAGGTCTTCGGCCAGTACGGCACCGACACCTTCACCGACCCCGGGCAGCTGTTCGACCATCACCTCGCGGTGCTCGCCGAGACCGTCGGGCTGTCCTGAACAACTCCCCCGCCTTGCCGCCACGCGCCGTCGGCGACGGTGGGATGATGTCGGGGTGGCGCAGCATCAGGACGAACCCGAGGACCGCACGGCACCGGCGACACCGGCCGTCCGGCCCGGAACCCTGCTCGTGTCGGCCACCGACCTCGTCGAGCCGACCTTCCGGCGAACGGTCGTCTACATCATCGAGCACGGCGACGTGGGCAGCCTCGGCGTGGTGCTCAACCGCACCAGCGACACCGCGGTCCAGGCCGTGCTGCCGCAGTGGACGGCGCTCAGCGCCGATCCGAAGGCGCTCTACGTCGGCGGCCCCGTCCGGCGCGACTCGGCGCTGTGCCTGGGCACGCTGCGCGTCGGCGTCTCCGTCGAGGGCGTGCCGGGGGTGCGCCGGATCGACGGGCGGGTGGTCATGATCGACCTCGACTCCGACCCGGCCGTCATCGGCCCGCTCGTGGAAGGCATCCGCATCTTCGCCGGCTACGCCGGGTGGAGCGCCGGCCAGCTCGATGGCGAACTCCGCAACGACGACTGGATGGTCATCTCCGCCCTCCCCCAGGACATCCTCGGACCGCCGCGAGTCGACCTGTGGGCGCGGGTGCTGCGCCGGCAGCCGCTACCGCTCGCATTGCTGGCCACGCACCCCATCGAGGTCGAGCGGAACTGAGTGACCCGGCGGTCAGTGCGCGAAGTGCTGTTCGCTGGTGTGCCGGAGCGGTCCCTCCTTCCGCAACTCGCCGCACACCCGCGCGAGGTCGGCGAACAGCTGCCGCGCGAGGTCGGCGCTGAACCCCTCCCGGACCACGATCCGCAGGACCGCCACGTCCTGGGCGTCGGCCGGCATCGTGTAGGCCGGCACCTGCCAGCCGTGTGTCCGCAGCTCGTGCGAGACGTCGAACACGGTGAAGCCCGGATCCCCGGTGAGCTCGAACGCGATCACCGGGATGGCGGTGCCGTCGGAGATCAGGCGCATCCCCTCGATCCCGGCGATCTGCTCGGCCAGCCGGCTCGCGGTGGACCGTAGCGTCTTCATCACCCGGCGGTACCCGTCGCGGCCGAGCCGCAGGAAGTTGTAGTACTGGCCGACTATCTGGTTCCCGGGCCGGGAGAAGTTCAGGGTGAAGGTCGGCATGTCCCCGCCGAGGTAGTTGACCCGGAAGACCAGGTCCTCGGGCAGGTACTCCTTGTCGCGCCACACCACGAACCCGATGCCAGGGTAGGTCAGGCCGTACTTGTGCCCGCTGACGTTGATCGACACCACCCGCGGCACCCGGAAGTCCCACTCCAGTTCCGGATGCAGGAACGGCACGACGAATCCGCCGCTCGCCGCGTCGACGTGCAGCGGCACGTCGGGACCGTCCGCGTCGGCCACGTCGTCGAGCATCCCGGCGATCTCGGCCACCGGTTCGAGCTCACCGGTGTACGTGGTGCCGAGGATCGCGACGACACCGATCGTGTTCTCGTCCAACGCCTCCCGCACCTGCTCGGGGGTGATCACGTAGCGGCCGGGTTCCATCGGCAGGTACCTCGCCTCCACGTCGAAGTAGCGGCAGAACTTCTCCCACACCACCTGAACATTGCTGCCCAGCACCAGATTCGGACGTGAGGTGTCCTCGCCCGCCGCCTGCCGCCGGGCCCGCCAGCGCCACTTGAGCGCCAGGCCCGCGAGCATCACCGCTTCGCTCGAGCCGATCGTGGACACACCCGTCGCGGACGCCGGATCGACGTCGGACAGTCCCGGCGCGTGGAACAGGTCGGCGACCATCGCCACGCAGCGTTCCTCGATCGCCGAGGTCGCCGGGTACTCGTCCTTGTCGATGAGATTCTTGTCGAACGTCTCGGCCATGAGCACATCGGCCTGCGGCTCCATCCACGTGGTGACGAAGGTGGCGAGATTCAGCCGCGAACTGCCGTCGAGCATCAGCTCGTCGTGGATGTACCGGTACGCCTCCCCCGGATCCATCGAGTGCTTCGGCAGCCGCAGCGCCGGAACCGGCTCACTGTCGATGCGCCCGGTGTACGCCGGTTCGAGGACTCCGTCTGGGTGCAACTGCTTCCGATGGCTCACGTCGGCCTCCGTACTCGTCGGCAATCGCTCCCATTAGACCGGATCAGCCGCGTACGCGCGGGCTGTTCGCGTAGCCCGCGTCCTCGGATCGCACCGGTCAGCGACGATCGGCGAGGGTGTTGAGCGCGCCGGCCATGCGCTCGGCCTGCGACGCGGTGACGGTGAACTCCTGCCCTCCGGCGACGGTGACCACCAGCGCGGGACCGGTGATCGTGACGAGGCCGTACCGGCCCCGGCCCTTGGCGCGCAGTCCCCACCCGCCCCAGTCCTGGAAGGGACGCACGTGAGCGACCTTCGCGCCGACGATCTCGTCGAGACCGTAGTCCACCGCGGTCATCCCGAGGTTCTGCACCCGCACGCCCGTGTCGTCGACGACGACGCGGAACCGCAGCAGGCTCAGCACGAGCACGGCGACCGGCAGGAAGATCGCCAGCGGCCACCAACTGCGCGCCGCGCCGCACACGAGGACCGCGGGGGCCAGGACCAGCGCCGCGAGCACGAGGGTGGTGCGCGTTCCGGTGCCGACCTGCTCGACGATCGGCAGCTCGACCGGGCCGCGCGGCAACGCCGGATCGGGGCGGGCGACGGCGGATCGCCGGACCCGGTGGTCCCGCAGCAGCGACGCCCCGAGTATCCCGACGGCGACGCCGAGCGCGACGCCCGCCCCGATGCTCCACATCGGCAGCTGCGCCCGTTCGGCCGGCGCGTCCAGTTGGCCCACGAGCACCGTCGCGCACAGGGTGAACAGCAGGCCGGTCACCCCGAGACCGAGCACCAGCATGTAGCGCCGCATCATCAGCATTGCGGGGGCCAGCGCCGCGATCGCGCTGCAGCCGCCGCCGACCAGCAGGATCACCAGCGCCATCGTCCACGAGAACGACGCCGGGTCCGAGAATCCGTCCGGTGCCGACCCGGACCAGTGCGTGGCGATCCGCGGGGGCAGGCGCGACTCCCACAGTCGTGGCAGCAGCAGCGCCGCCCCGGCGGCGACGAGGGGCAGCCCCAGCCCGAACAGGGCCCCGGCGGGGTCGATCACGCGGCGGGGGGGCACGGGCCCAGCGTAGGGAACGGCGAACCGCCGCCGCCCGCCTCCCGATCTCCCCCGAATGTGGGATTGAGCGCCGCCCTCGCCGGTCGCACGCTCGAAAGCAAGGGTTCGAGCACGACGGGATCGAGGTCGACGACATGACCACCACCAAGTCCACTGCATTGACCGACGACGACATGGACGTGATGACGCTGCTGCACGCCGCGTTCCGCCGCGACGCCACGCGCCTGGCGCACGTGGCCCAGACCTACGGCACCGAGAACGACGAGACGCACGACGCCCTGCTCGTCGGGTGGCGCGGCTTCAGCCGGGAACTGCACCACCATCACCGGATCGAGGACACCCACATCTGGCCGCTGATGCGCCGCAAGCTCGCGGACCGCCCCGACGACCTCGCGGTGCTCGACGACATGGAGGCCGAGCACTCCCTCATCGATCCCACGCTCGCCGCACTGGAGGACGCGTTCGACGACCGGGAGCACGGCCCGCGGCAGGTGCCGCATCGGATCGACGACCTCGTGGCGCTGCTGCAGTCGCACCTCGCGCACGAGGAGCGCGACGCGTTCCCGCTCATCAAGGAGGTGATCACCGCGCAGGAATGGCAGGCGCTGTCCAAGGCCGCCGTCAAGGAACTGGCCTACAGCGACATCGCGCAGCTGGGTCCGTACGTCGTCGAGGGGGCCACCCCCGAGCAGGCCCGCCGCGTGCTGAGCGAGCTGCCCGTGCCGCTGCGGCTCGTGCACCGGTTCTGGTGGAACCCTCGCTACCGGCGCGTGCGGCGCTGGGAATGAGCTTCGCAGGCCGAGTCGCCGAGGGGCGCGCGGTTCAGCTCTTCGGGGCCGATGCCGGCTCCGGGGAACGTCGTTCGGTGAAGAAGCCGTCGGGGCCGATGCGCTGACCGAGGCGCGGTACGTACTCGGTGTGGGCCAGCTTGGCGACGAGACTCGCGCGGCTGTTGACGCCGGTCTTGGCGAACACGGCCTTGAGGTGATCCTGCACCGTGTACGGGCTGATGCCCAGGACACGGGCCATCTCGTGACGGGTCCTGCCGGCGAGAACCTGCGTGAGTACCTCCGACTCGCGCCGGGTCAGCCCGTGCGCTGCCGCGACCAGGCTCACGATCTCCGGGAGTTGCGCCCGCTCCACGGTCATCAGCACGCGCCGCGGCGGGTGCTCGCCGTCGAACCGCCCGACGCGGATCACGACCCACTCACCGTCGAGGGTGCGGGCCCGCAAGACCGCGGAATCCGTCCCGGATCGCCGCAGCGACAGTGCTGCCGACACCGCGGGCGCGGTGGGCACGGGCCTGCCGGGCGGCCCCCAGCCGAGCCGTTCGAAGTACTCGAGTGCGGGGACGGTGATCGACTCGAACTCGTCGTCGGGGCCGACGATCGCGACGGCAGGTCCCTCGGAGCCGGGGTGGGGGGTGCGGGTGCCGTCGCGGAACAGGGTGGTGCGCAACCCCTCCCCGATGTCGGTGAGCACCGTGCCCAGGGTCTCGAGCTCCTCGTCGGCGAACTCCGGGCCGGGCCGCCTGCTCATCGTGCACGCGCCCCAGCAGGCTCCGTCGCGGCCGCGGAAGAGCATGCGTACCTCGTCCTGCATCCCGTAGGGCGCGAGCAGTTCGGCATACTGCCGGCTGCTCCTGACGCGGTTGCCGGTCACCTCGCGGAGCGTCCGGATGGGGACCTCCCGGTGCAGCAGCGAGTCGAACCGGCCCGGTTGGGGATCCTCGCCGTACTCGAACTCGAGGGCGGACGCATAGGCCTGCGGAACCTCGTATCCGCGGGTCGTCAGTGTGGTCGGGACGAGAGCCGCGGGATCGATGGTGGCCAGACAGACCCCGTCGTACGGCACCCGGGCGCGGATCGCGTCCAGGACGACCTCCCGGAACTCGGCGGAGTCCGTCGCCGCGGCGGCCGCGTCGCGGATCGTCGACTTCAGCCGGGCACCGGCCAGTGCCGGAGTCACCCTGTCAGTATCTCCCCCGGACGCGGGGTTGAGAACCTCTCGACCGGAGGGAACCGCGCTCAGGCGGTCACCCTGCGCCGTGCGCTGCGCTCAGGCGGTCGGCTCGCAGGCGCCGCGCAGGCTGCACGCCCCGCACGACGTGCCGCACCCGGCGGTCTCGGCCGGTGCGCTGGCCGCCGCGACGCGGGCGCCGATGGAGCCGCCCACACCGGCGGTGAAGAAGGCCGCGATCACGGCACCCACGACGGCGATCAGACCCGGGACCGTATCGAGCGCGAGCGCGCCCACGCCGCCGAGGACGAGCAGGCCTGCCGCACCGAGCTGACTGGGGGCGGCGACCTTGTTGGCCAGGGCAAACGTCGTCTCGTCGCGCAGGGCGTCGGCGGTGCGCACGCCCGCCCACCGGTTACGCGGCAGCCGCCCGGTCAGTCCGGCGACGGCGATCCCGCCGACGGCGAGAGCGAGCACGAACAAGACGATGGCGACGATCAGCACCCCTCGAGGATACGTGGGAGGCACAGCCGCTGGTCGGGCCGGGTCGGACCAGGCTCTACCCTGGTCGGAGGTAAATGACGTCAGCCAAGTAGATAGCGACCACCGTGACTCGTCCTGCGCAGCCCTCCACACCGTCGTCCGACGCCACCCCGCAACACCGATACACCGCCGATCTCGCCGGCCGGATCGAGCGGCGTTGGCAGGATCTGTGGCGTGAGCGCGGCACGTTCAACGCGCCGAACCCGGTCGGCCCGCTCGCCGGCGACGTTCCCGAGGACAAGCTGTTCGTGCAGGACATGTTCCCCTACCCGTCCGGGTCGGGCCTGCACGTGGGTCACCCCCTCGGCTACATCGCCACCGACGTGTACGCCCGGTACCACCGCATGCTGGGCCACAACGTCCTGCACACGCTGGGCTACGACGCGTTCGGGCTGCCGGCCGAGCAGTACGCGGTGCAGACGGGCACGCACCCGCGCACCACGACCGAGGCGAACATCGAGAACATGCAGCGGCAGCTGCGCCGGCTGGGGCTGGGCCACGACGAGCGCCGCTCGGTCGCGACGACGGACGTCGACTTCTACCACTGGACCCAGTGGATCTTCCTGACGATCTACAACGCCTGGTACGACCCGGAGCAGAACAAGGCGCGCCGCATCGACGAGCTCGCCGCCGAGCTCGCCGCCGGCACCCGCACCCTCGCGGACGGCCGCGACTGGGCGTCGCTGTCGAAGGCGGAGCGGCTCGCCGCCCTCGACGAGTACCGGCTGGTGTACCGCTCGGACTCCCTCGTCAACTGGTGCCCGGGTCTGGGCACGGTGCTGGCCAACGAGGAGGTCACCGCCGAGGGCCGCTCCGAGCGCGGCAATTTCCCGGTGTTCCGCAAGCACCTGCAGCAGTGGATGATGCGGATCACCGCCTATTCCGACCGCCTCATCGACGACCTCGAGTACCTGGACTGGCCCGAGAAGGTCAAGACCATGCAGCGCAACTGGATCGGGCGCTCGCACGGGGCGCAGGTGACGTTCGCCGTCCGGGGCGAGCCAGGCGCCGGGGAATCCGCCGCCGGCCGTCCGGATGCCACGATCGAGGTGTTCACCACGCGCCCCGACACGCTGTTCGGCGCGACCTACGTCACGCTGGCGCCCGAGCACGCACTCGTCGACGAGATCGTCGCTTCTGCATGGCCGGAGGGTGTCGACGAGCGCTGGACCGGTGGCGCCGCCACCCCGGCCGAGGCCGTCGCCGCCTACCGGGCGTCGATCGCCGCGAAGTCCGATCTCGAGCGGCAGGAGAGCAAGGAGAAGACCGGCGTCTTCCTCGGCGCCTACGCAGTCAACCCGGTGAACGGGCAGTCGCTGCCCGTGTTCATCGCGGACTACGTGCTCACCGGGTACGGCACGGGCGCGATCATGGCCGTGCCCGGCCACGATCAGCGCGACTGGGAGTTCGCCACCGCGTTCGGCCTGCCGATCGTGGAAGTGATTGCGGGCGGAGATATCTCGGAGGAGGCGTACACCGGCGACGGGGCGCTCGTGAACTCCGGCTACCTGAACGGGCTGAGCGTCGCCGACGCGAAGAAGGCGGTCGTCGCGAAGCTCGAGGAGTCGGGTGCGGGCACCGGCACCATCCAGTACAAGCTGCGGGACTGGCTGTTCGCCCGGCAGCGGTACTGGGGAGAGCCGTTCCCCATCGTCTACGACACCGACGGCAACCCGCACGCTCTGCCGGAATCTGCTCTGCCGGTGGAACTTCCGGACGTCGAGGATTATGCGCCGGTGTCGTTCGATCCCGAGGACGCGAGCTCGGAGCCGTCGCCCCCGCTGGCCAAGGCCGACGAGTGGGTGAACGTCGAACTCGACCTCGGCGACGGGCTGCAGCACTACACCCGCGACACCAACGTCATGCCGCAGTGGGCCGGCAGCTCGTGGTACCAGCTTCGCTACATCGACCCGACGAACCCGGACGAGTTCTGCGCCAAGGAGAACGAGGCGTACTGGACCGGTCCGCGCCCGCAGATCCACGGCCCGCACGACCCCGGCGGGGTCGACCTGTACGTCGGCGGTGTCGAGCACGCCGTGCTGCACCTGCTGTACGCGCGGTTCTGGCACAAGGTGCTGTTCGACCTCGGCTACGTCCCCTCGTCCGAGCCGTACCGGCGCCTGTTCAACCAGGGCTACATCCAGGCGTACGCGTACACCGATTCGCGCGGCGTGTACGTGCCCGCCGACGAGGTCGAGGAGCGCGACGGGAAGTTCTTCCACCGGGGTGAGGAAGTCCACCGCGAGTACGGGAAGATGGGCAAGTCCCTGAAGAATTCCGTTGGGCCGGACCAGATCTGTGACGACTACGGAGCCGATACGCTGCGTGTGTACGAGATGTCGATGGGCCCGCTGGACCAGTCCCGGCCGTGGGCGACGAAGGACGTCGTCGGGGCGCAGCGGTTCCTGCAGCGGGTGTGGCGGGCCGCGATCGACGAGGAGACCGGCGCGCTGCGGGTCACCGACGCCGAACCGACCGACGAGACGCTGCGCGCCCTCAACAAGGCGATCGCGGGCGTGTCCGACGACTACGCGGGCCTGCGCGACAACACCGCCATCGCCAAGCTGATCGAGTACACCAACCACCTCACCAAGGCGTACCCGGACGGGGCGCCGCGGACGGCGGTGGAGCCGCTCGTGCTCATGCTGGCCCCGGTGGCCCCGCACCTCGCCGAGGAGCTGTGGTCGCGGCTCGGGCGCACCGAGTCGCTGGCCCACGGTCCGTTCCCGGTGGCGGACGAGAAGTGGCTCGTCGAGGACACGGTCGAGTACCCGATCCAGGTCAACGGCAAGGTGCGCAGCCGTATCACCGTGCCGGCCGACGCGGACCGGGAGGCGATCGAGGCCGCGGCGCTCGCGGACGAGAAGATCGCCGCCCTCCTCGAGGGTGCCGCGCCGCGGAAGGTGATCGTCGTACCGGGCAAGATGGTGAACGTGGTCAAGTAGGCGGCTGCGCCGCCGTGGTGTCCTTTCGGATCACCCCCGATCCGGAAGGACCCCACGCACGAAATCGACGACGTCGTCGAGCACGTCGTCACGGTTGGTCTCGTTGAAGATCTCGTGCCGTGCCCCGGGATACACCTTCGACGTCGACCGTGGTCCGGCAAACGTGGCCCAGCCCTCGCGGCTGCCCGGGAGCGGGACGAGCTGGTCGTCCTCGCCGTGCAGCCACAGGACGGGCACGTCGCCGACGGTGCCTGCCCCGGTGACGGCGTCGAGGCAACGCTGCAGTGCCTCGACGGTGGGCCGCTTGAAGGGGCCGTGCCAGACGAGTGGATCGTCCACGTACGCGCGGCCCACCTCCGGGTTGCGCGACAGCGTCGCGGGGTCGATGGGTGCGTCGGGGATCTCCTCCGCCGCGAGCATCGCCTCGAGGGCGGGCCAGCGGCCCAGCACCGGACCGGACAGCACCACCGCGGTCAGTTCGGAACCGTAGCGCTGCGCGTAGCGGGCGGCGATCAGCCCGCCCATGGAGTGCCCGACGAGCACCACCGGCAGGCCGGGGTGCTCGCTGCGGGCCTTGACGTCGAGCAGACGGAAGTCGTCCACGACCTTCTCGAAGTCCTCGATCAGGACGCGTTCCCCCTCGCTGAGCCCGTGCCCGGCGTGGTCGACGGCGTAGACCACGGCACCGTCGGCGACCAGTCGGGTGGCCACGTATTCGTAGCGGCCGGCGTGCTCGCCGTAGCCGTGGCACAGCAGCACGACGTACCGCGGGTCGTCGTGGACCCAGCACCGGGCGGACAGGGTGCCGGCGTGCCCGGGCAGGGGGAAAGCGGTGGTGTCGCTCATCGAGGCTCCTCACGATGTGGCCGTCTGCCAGAACAGCCAAGCACTGCCGACGGCTTCGGCGCGGTATTCGCGCCGTCGTCGCCCGGGTGTCGCGTCGTCGTGCGGTGCCGGACCCCTGTGACCGGGTCGGCACCGCACGAGGGAACTCGTCGCCGGCCCGATTCGTCGTATTCTGTGACAGGAAGTCGTCGTCTATTGCAGAGAGAGCCATGAGACGCGCCAAGCGCAAACCTCGAAGACCCTCCCCGCCCCCGAGTGACGCCCCGTCCGTCACCGCCCCTCGGAGCCGACCGTGCTGACCGTCCTCGGTATCGCACTCGGCATCCTCGTGGTCCTGGCCATCACCACTGTGACCGGCTATTTCGTGGCCCAGGAATTCGCCTACATGGCGGTGGACCGGTCCCGGCTCAAGGCGCGTGCCGAAGCCGGCGACGCCGCCGCGGCCCGCGCCCTGTCGGTCACCCGCCGCACCTCGTTCATGCTCTCCGGCGCTCAGCTCGGCATCACCGTGACCGGCCTGCTCGTCGGCTATGTCGCCGAACCGCTCATCGGCAGCGGCCTCGGGGAGCTCCTCGGTGGTGTCGGCATCCCGACCGCGGTCGGGGTGGCGGTCGGCACGGTGCTGGCGGTGTTGTTCTCCACCGTGGTGCAGATGGTCTTCGGGGAGCTGTTCCCGAAGAACCTCGCGATCGCGCGGCCCGAGCCGGTCGCTCGATGGCTGGCGCTGTCCACCACGCTCTACCTGAAGCTGTTCGGCTGGTTGATCCGGTTGTTCGACGCCTCGTCGAACCTGCTGCTGCGCGCGCTGCGGATCGAACCGGTGCACGACGTGGAGCACTCGGCCACCGTCCGCGACCTCGAGCACATCGTGGCCGAATCGCGCGACGCCGGCGATCTGCCCACGGAGTTGTCGACCCTGCTCGACCGGATCCTCGACTTCCCGACCCGCACCGCCGAGCACGCCATGATTCCGCGTGCCCGCGTGGACTACGTCCGCGCGGGGGAACCCGTGACGCGGGTGCTGGCGAGGATGAGCGAGGGCCACACCCGGTACCCGGTCGTCGGCTTCTCCGCCGACGACCTGCGCGGGGTGGTGCATCTGCACGATCTGCTCGCCCTGGACGCGACGACCGGGACGGCCGGGACGGTGTGCCGGCCCGCGGTGATCGTGCCCACCACGCTGCCGCTGCCCGAGGTGCTGGCCCGGTTGACCGAGGGGCAGGAGGAGATGGCGTTGGTGGTCGACGAGTACGGCGGCTTCGCCGGCGTCGTCACCGTCGAGGACATGGCCGAGGAACTCGTCGGGGAGATCGCCGACGAACACGACACCGCCGTCGAGACGCAGGTGATCACCCGCCAGGGTGCGGGCTGGGTCATCCGCGGCGACGTGCACCTCGACGAGGTCGCCCGCACCCTCGACCAGGAGCTGCCCGAGGGCGACTACGAAACCCTCGCCGGCCTGGTCATCGCCGAGTTCGGCGGCCTGCCCGCCGTCGGCGACACCGTCGCGATCCCGCTGGAGCCCGACCCGGCCGATCTGGTGCACGAGAGCGCACCCCCGGCGCGGACGCTGATCGCCGAGGTCCGCGAGATCGACCGGCGCGTGCCGTCCTCGGTGCTGGTGACCGTGCGCACCGACGGCGAGGTGACCGGCGATGAGTAATCCCTGGATCGTGCTCGCCGTGACCGTCGGACTGATCGCGGCGAGCGCATTCTTCGTCGCGGTCGAGTTCGCGCTCATCGCCGCCCGCCGGCACCGCCTCGAGGACGCCGCCCCGCACAGCCGTGCCGCCCGCGCGGCGCTGCGCAGCGCCTCGGAGCTGTCGGTCCTGCTCGCCGGGTCCCAGCTCGGCATCACCGTGTGCACCCTGGCCCTCGGTGCGGTGACCAAGCCCGCCGTGCACCACTGGCTCACTCCCGTGTTCGAGGACTGGGGCGCTCCGCTCTGGCTGGCCGACGTCGCCGGCTTCGTCCTGGCGCTGATCATCGTGACGTTCCTGCATCTGGTGGTCGGGGAGATGGCCCCGAAGTCCTGGGCGATCGCGCACCCGGAGAAGTCGGCGACCATGCTCGCGCTCCCGATGCGCGCGTTCATGTGGTTGACCCGGCCGGTGATCGTGCAGCTCAACCACCTGGCCAACTGGTGCCTACGGCGGGTCGGTGTCGTCCCGGTCGACCAGGTCGGCGCCGGACAGGACCCGGATGCGTTGCGGCACCTGGTCGAGCACTCGGCCACCGTCGGCACCCTCGACGAGCGCTACCACGGGCACCTGACCAGCGCGCTCGAACTCGAGGCCCTCACCGTCGGCGACATCGTCCGCCCCAACGCCCGCCCGAGCAGTGTCACCCCTGACGCGGACGCCGCGCAGATCCGGGACACCGCCCGGCGCACCGGGCACCTGCGGTTGCTCGTGCGGGGCAACGGGCACGTCGACGGGGTGGTGCACGTGCGCGACAGCCTGCACGCCGCCGACGGGGTGACCGCCGCCGAGTTGATGCGCCCGGCGCTGACCCTCGAGACGGCGGTGCCGGTGTACGAGGCGCTGCGCACCATGCGCGAGACCCGCAACCACCTGGCCACCGTCACCGACAACGGCCGGGTGGTCGGGTTGATCACCCTCGCCGACGTCCTCGAACGCCTGCTCCCGACGGCCGACGCGGGGGCCTGATCCCCCGGCGTGGGGGTCCCGGTGCGCGGGCCGAGGCGCAGCGGCGGCAACGCCGGGCATTCCCAGTCCCGGCGCGCGCTGCTAACCTCCGTTGCTAGAACACGTTCTAGCAACGGAGGTTTTCGCATGGCCCCGACTCCCGTCGCGATCCGCGCCACCGTCGAGTCCTACATCCGGTCGGTCGCGAAAGGGACCACCGACGAGGTGCTCGCCCTCTACGCCCCCGGTGCCACGGTCGAGGACCCGATCGGCACGGACGTTCGCACCACCGAGGCGTCCCTGCGTGAGTTCTACTCGATGATCGAGCCGCTCACCCAGACCGGCGAGTTGCTCACCCTGAAGATCGCCGCCGGCAACGCGGCCTTCCTGTTCCGGCTCACCACCCACCTCGGCGAGCAGGATCTCGTCATGGAGGTCATCGACGTCATGACCTTCGACGACGACGCGCGGATCACGAGCATGAAGGCCTACTGGAGCCAGGAGGACATGCAGACCCTCCCCGCCTCCTGAACCCGAACTGTTTCACGTGGAACATCCCCCTCCGGAGGCCGTGCGATCGGTATCCGAACCGCCGCCGCGTTCCTAGACTGGGAGCCGTATCCCGCGTCTTCCCGGTGAGGAGACACGACATGGCCGACGGTCCCGGGTGGCCGCCATGACCGGGTCGGCGCTCGTCGACATCCTGCTGGTCCTGGTGTTCGTCCTGATCGGCGGCGTCTTCGCCGGCACCGAGCTGGCCCTGGTGTCGCTGCGCGAGAGTCAGATTCGTGCACTCGAGGAACGCGGCCGGCGCGGCCGCCGGACGGCCGCGCTGGCGAAGGATCCCAACCGTTTCCTGTCCGCGGTGCAGATCGGCGTCACGGTGGCCGGGTTCTTCTCCGCTGCCTACGGCGCCTCGACCATCGCACCGAACCTCGCCCCGGCCCTCGAGTCGTGGGGGCTGCCCGCCGCGGCGGCGAGCGCCGCCGCCCTCATCGGCACCACACTCGTGATCGCCTACCTCTCCCTGGTGCTCGGCGAACTCGTCCCCAAGCGCATCGCCCTGCAGCGGGCCACCGGGGTGTCGCTGCTGACCGCACCGGCCCTGGACCGGTTCGCCACCCTGATGCGACCGGTGATCCGGCTGCTGTCGGTCTCCACCGACGGACTCGTCCGGCTGCTCGGAGCCGACCCGGCGCGCCGGAGCGAGGAGATCACCCACGAGGAGCTGCGCGAACTGCTGCTCGGCCATTCGGCAGTGCCGGAGGACGAGCGCACGGTGCTCGCGGAGGTGTTCGACGCCGGACAGCGATCGCTGCTCGAGGTGATGCGTCCGCGCACCGAGGTCGACTTCCTGCCCGCCGACACCCCGATCCCGGCGGCGCGCGAACAGGCGCTGGCGGGTACGCACAGCCGGTACCCCGTCGTCGGATCGTCGCTCGACGACGTCGTGGGCTTCGTGCACCTGCGCGACCTGCTGCTCGCCGATCCGGCGAACGCCTCGACCGTCGCCGACGTGTGCCGGCCCATCCTCTCGTTGCCCGGCTCCAAACCGGCACTCGCGACACTGTCGCTGATGCGCCGGAACAACGACCAGATCGCCCTCGTCGTCGACGAGTACGGCGGCACCGCCGGGATCGCGACGCTCGAGGACATCGTCGAGGAGATCGTCGGCGAGATCGGCGACGAGTTCGAACCGACCGAGCAGGCCTCGGTCACGCCCGCTCCGGCGCAGCCCGAAACACAGCAGGTGGACGGTCTGCTGATCGTCGAGGACTTCGAACGCGCCACCGGGATCGGGCTGCCCGAAGGCCCCTACGAGACCGTCGCGGGGTGCATGCTGCACCGCCTCCAGCGCCTTCCACGACTCGGCGACAGCATCACCGTCGACGGCCATCGCCTCACCGTGAGCGAGTTGGACGGCCGTCGGATCGCCCGCCTCCGGCTGACGCCCGAGGGCTGAAGCCGACCGAAACCACCCGAGATGCGGAGGGGTTCCGCCTACCATGGGCGGGTGGCCGCCGGCACCGCTGCGCGCGGATTCGGGATGGTACTCGCGCTGACTGCGCTCGCCGTGGGGGGATGCTCCACGGACGGTCCGTCGCGAACCGAGCCGGTACGCCTGGACCTCGCGACGTCGCGCGGTGAGCATCCGTGGAGCGTCCTGCTCCTGCCCGACCAGGTACCGGTCGCCGTTCCACCGGCACCGCAGGCCGAGCTTCCCGTTCCCGACGACGGCCCGGTGACGGTGTCCGGAGACCGGACCGGGCTCTACGGCGGCAGCCTGGAGCGCGAGCTGTGCGACCGCGAGCGGCTCGCCGGCACGCTCGAGCAGGACCCGGCCAAGCAGGAGGCCTGGCTCGACGTATTCGACGTCGCCGACGCCCGGGGATACCTGCGCACACTGACGCCGGTGCTGCTGCGTGCGGACACCCGGGTCACCGATCACGAGTATCGCGGCGGGCGCGCGGTGCCCGTGCAGTCCGTCCTCGAGGCCGGAACCGTCGTTCTCGTCGACGACCGGGGCGTCCCCCGCGTGCGGTGTGCACCGGGGAGCCCGCTGCTCTCCCCCGTCCTGTCCTCGGGTCAGGATCTCGAAGGCGAGGGCTGGTCGGGCCTCGACGAGGAACGGCTGTTCGTGGTGCAGCCGGGTGCGGCGCCCGTCGGTGAATTGACCGTCGTCGACGTCACCACAGGCAATCTGCTGGCGGTGCCCATCGGTGCCGGCCCCAAGCAACCGGCACCCGGGGCGATCGACCCGGTACCGCCGCCC
>NZ_PCZU01000252.1:30261-40140 GCF_002887785.1 Rhodococcus sp. ENV425 | reverse complement strand
CGTCCCGGAACGGGAAATGGCCGGCGCCGCAGAAGACGTCGAGCCGGGAATGAGGCATCGCCGAATGCGCCAGGTGCGCGTGATCCACCGGGATCACGCTGTCGTGCTCACCCCAGATCAGCTGCACGGGCAGGTCCTCGGTCAGGTAGCAGCGGTCGAGCATCGTCACCACCTGACCACGCCAGTCCACGACGGCCCGCAGCGTGCGCAGGAACGCCTCGCACGCGGTGGGATCGGGCAATCCGCTCAGGACCCGGATCAGATCCGAGGTGTCGTGCAGCAGGACCCCGGGACGCAAGGGGGTGTCGTGCCACCGGCCCAGCAGGCCACCGGCAATGCGCATCGCGGGCATGGCGCCCGGTAGGCGCAGCAGCTTGAGCGCCTCGCTCAGCCCCGGCAGGGACAGCAGGCGCAACGCCGGGTGAACGTCCTTGGTGACGCCACCCGCGGCCACCAGGACGAGCCGGTCGACCAGCTGCGGGAACTGGTACGCGAACTGCATCGCGACGCCGCCGCCGAGGGAGTGCCCGACCACGGTGACGCGCTCGATGCCCAGGAGCGACAGCAGGTCACGCACACCGTTGGCGTACCCGGCGACCGAGTAGTCGCTGCGGGGCTTGTCGGAGCGGCCGTGGCCGAGCAGGTCCGGTGCGATGACCGTGTACTTGCGGGCCAGGTGCGGGATGACCTCCTGCCAGGTCGAGGAGTTGTCGCCGATCCCGTGGAGCAGCAGCAGCGCAGGTCCCTCGCCGGCAATCCGGAACGCGCGACGGTACCCGTGGATGGTGCGGAAGACCATCCGCGTCTCCGTGTCCGGTACGCGCCGGAGGTTGCGTGTGCGCGATGAACCCATGTGTATCTCCTGACAGCCGGTCCCTACGACACCCCGGGGAGGCTCCCGCGATATCCCCGGGGGCATACCCAACCGATCGTCGCGCCTCCCGCGAATGTGGCGAGCGCCACATTTCTGCGCATCCCGCCCTCGACGAGACGAACTGGAACGCGTTATTGTTCGTTCGAACGAACACCACGAAGGGGGACGCAGCCGTATGACCGCACCACGGGCAGACACCCGAGCGCCCGGCCTCGCCGCCGAGGCCGCCGCCCTCGCCGCCGGCGCCACCACGTCCGTCGCCGCGACGCGCGCGGCCCTGGAACGCATCGAGGCCGGCAATCGCGCGCTCAATGCCTTCCGTGGCATCCGCCGGGAGCGGGCGCTCGCCGAGGCCGAGGAGGCCGACCGGCGTCTCGCCGCCGGCGTCCGTCTCCCCCTGCTCGGTGTGCCGGTCGCGGTGAAGGACGACACCGACATCGCGCACGAGATCACCGCGTTCGGATGCGCCGGCGAGTTCGCCGTCCGCGAGGAGGACGCGGAGGTGGTGCGGCGGCTGCGGGCCGCCGGCGCCGTGATCGTCGGCAAGACGAACACCCCCGAACTGGGGCAGTGGCCGTTCACCGGCGGCAGCGCCTTCGGCCATACCCGCAACCCCTGGCACCGGGACCACACCCCCGGCGGTTCGTCGGGGGGCAGCGCCGCCGCGGTCTCGGCGGGCCTGGTGTCCGCGGCGCTCGGCTCCGACGGCGCCGGATCGGTCCGCATCCCGGCCGCCTGGACCAACCTCGTGGGAATCAAGCCGCAACGCGGCCGCATCTCGATGTGGCCCGACCCCGAGGCCTTCCACGGCCTCACCACCCACGGCACCCTGGCACGCACGGTCGCCGACGCCGCACTGCTGCTCGACGCCGTCGCGGGCAACCACGTCGGCGACCTGCACGAAGCCGAAGCCGTCACGGTGTCCGACGCCGTGGGTCGCGATCCGGGCCGGCTGCGGATCGCGCTCTCGCTCGCGCGCCCCTACACCGCCACCCGCACCCGACTGCACGCCGAGATCCGCGCGCGCGTCGAAGCCCTCGCCGGCACGCTGCGTGCCCTCGGCCACGACGTGACCGTCGCCGACCCGGCCTACGGAAAGCTGCTGGGCCTGAACTTCCTGCCCCGGTCGATGGCCGGCATCGACGACTGGGTGCGGCGGCTGCCCGACCCGGCCCTCGCCGACCCGCGCACCCGCGTGAACGCCCGCACCGGCCGGTTGCTGCGCGGCCGTCCGCTGCGCGCCGCTCGCGCCGCCGAACCACGCATCCGCCGGCGCATCGGCACGATCTTCGACCGCTTCGACGTCATCCTCGCCCCCACCACCGCCACCCCACCCCCAGTGGTGGAGGCGATGGACGGCCTCGGGGGCTGGGCCACCGACAAGGTGATCACGGCCGCCTGCCCCTACACCTGGCCGTGGAACGTCCTGGGCTGGCCGAGCGTGAACATCCCGGCGGGCTTCACCGGATCGGGCCTGCCGGTCGGCGCCCAGCTCATGGGACACGAGAACGCGGAGCCCCTGCTGATCTCCCTCGCCGCCCAGCTCGAGTCGGAACTGCGCTGGGATCGTCACACGCCGCAGCGGTGGTGGTGACCTCGATGGGCACGGACGTCCGCGGCGCGATCGTGGCCGCGACCCTGCATCTGATCGGCACGGACGGCATCGCCGCGATCACCAACCGCCGCATCGCCGCCCGGGCGGGAGTCTCCCTCGGCTCGATCACCTACCACTTCCCCACCCAGTCCGACCTGCTGCGGTCGGCGCTGACGACGTTCGTCGCAGACGAGACCACGCGGTTGCGCGATCTGGCGGAGGACTACCGTGGTCGCGGACTGAGCCTGGCCGACGCCGCGGCACTCACCGGACAGGTCGCCGAGGACCTGTCGTTCTCGGCGGAGCGGATCGCGCCGTTCGAGCTCTACGTCCAGGCCGGCCGGGATCCGCAGTTGCGGGAGGCGGCGGCCCGATGCTGGGCCGCCTACGACGCGCTGACCGTGACCATCCTCACCGAACTCGGTGCCCCCCGACCGGAGTCGGTCGCCCCGACCCTGGTCGCGACCATCACCGGACTCCAGCTGCGCCGCCTGGCCACCGGCGCCGCGCCCGACCTCTCGGCGGCGGTGCTGCAGCTGGTGCGCAGCACGGTGCCCGCCGCGGCGGACTGACCGCGGGCCGCACACGGGGCCGCCGACACGGGTCAGGCCAGGGTCGCCACCACGAAGACCGCATACGCGACGAGCGCACTCCACGCGACGGCGTCGACGGCCCGGCGCGGGGCGCGCGTCGCGAACAGGGCCGACGCCGCGGCCAGCAGCATCCAGCACGCCGGATGGGCGTGGCGGATCGCGGCCGACTGCACGCCGGTCGTCTCGTCGGCTCGCGCGGGCACGACGAAGAGCCACAGCACGGCGAACGCCGACGAGGCGAGAGTAAGGAGGAGACCGAACGCGACGCGGTGGCGCACGATCATGCCGCGCAGACCGCCTCCGGGGTCACCGGTCACCGCCGCCTCCCGGGCGGACCCGACCGGTCGGCGCGAGCGATGCGGGAGAGGGCACTGCGCATCCCTTCCTGTCGGGGCCCGTCCGACGACACCGCACGCGACGGTCAGAAGCCGAGGCGGCCGAGTTGCTTCGGATCGCGCTGCCAGTCCTTGGCGACCTTCACGTGCAGATCGAGGTAGATCTTCACCCCGAGCAGCTTCTCGATCTGGGAGCGGGCAGCGGTGCCCACCTCACGCAGGCTGGCGCCACCCTTGCCGATCACGATGCCCTTCTGGCTCGGCCGCTCCACGTACAGCAGCGCATGCACGTCGAGCAGCTCGCCCTGCTTCTCGGTGCGACCCTCCCGCTCGGTGATCTCCTCGATCACCACCGCGAGCGAGTGGGGCAGCTCGTCGCCGAGTCCCTCGAGTGCGGCCTCCCGGATCAGCTCGGCCATGAGCGTCTCCTCGGGCTCGTCGGTCAGTTCGCCGTCGGGATAGAACGCCGGCCCGGGTTCCATGTGCGAGGCGAGGACGTCGATGAGGACCTCGAGCTGCTCGCCCGAGGTGGCGGACACGGGCACGACGTCCACGTCCGGTCCGAGCAGCTCGGAGACGGCGAGCAGCTGCGGCGCGATCCGCTCCTTGCTCACCTTGTCGATCTTCGTGACGATGCCGATCAGCTTCGTGCGCGGGGCGACCTGCCGCACCTGTTCGACGATCCAGCGGTCGCCGGGGCCGATCTTCTCGTCGGCCGGGATGCACACGCAGACCGCGTCGACCTCCGAATAGGTGTCGCGCACCAAGTCGTTGAGCCGCTGCCCGAGCAGCGTCCGCGGCCGATGCAGGCCGGGGGTGTCCACGAGGATGATCTGTGCGTGTTCACGGTGCACGATGCCCCGGATGGTGTGCCGGGTGGTCTGCGGACGCGACGAGGTGATCGCAATCTTGCTGCCCACGAGCGCATTCGTCAGCGTCGACTTCCCGGTGTTGGGCCGTCCGACGAAACACACGAAGCCGGAACGGAAGTCGGGGTCGGTCATACGAGCTCCTCGTCTGCGGTGCCGGCGGTGCGGATCGGCACGGTGGGTGTCGTGGCGTCGACGGCCGCGGTCACCCGTCGACCGATTCCTCGGCGGCGGTCTCGGCCGTCTCCGTCGCGGGGACCCGTTGCACGTACACGGTGTTGATGCGGACCCGGCCCCGGGCGTCGCGGCCGCCCTCGCCGCGCAGCCGCAGACCGTGGGTCTCCACTTCGGAACCCGGCAACGGTACCCGGCCGAGCACGAACCCGAGCAAACCGCCGACTGTGTCGACCTCGATGTCGTCGAGCGCAACGTCGAACAGGTCACCGAGGTCCTCGACGGGCAACCGCGCGGAGACCCGGAAGGTGTCGTCGCCGAGATCCTCGACGGGCGCGATCTCTCCGGTGTCGTACTCGTCGGCGATCTCGCCGACGATCTCCTCGATGATGTCCTCGATGGTGACCAGCCCGGCGATGCCGCCGTACTCGTCGACGAGCAGCGCCATGTGGTTGCGGTCGCGCTGCATGTCGGCCAGCAGATCGTCGAGGCGCTTGGAATCCGGCACGAACACCGCCGGGCGCATCACCTCGGCGACGGTCACGCTCCGGCCGCCGTCGCGCGAATAGTAGGTCTGCTGCACCAGGTCCTTGAGATACACGACGCCGCGGATGTCGTCGACGTTCTCGCCGATCACCGGGATGCGGGAGTGCCCGCTGCGCACCGCGAGCGACGTCGCCTGGCCGGCGGTCTTGTCCACCTCGATCCACACCATCTCGGGGCGCGGCACCATCACCTCGCGTGCGGTGGTGTCACCGAAGTCGAACACCGACTGGATCATTCGCCGTTCCTCGGCGGCGACGACGCCGCGCTCCTGCGCCATGTCCACCAGCTCGCGCAGTTCGATCTCGTTGGCGAACGGCCCGTTCCGGAATCCCCGGCCGGGGGTGATCGCGTTGCCGATCAGGATCAGCAGCCGGCTCAGCGGGCCGAGCAGGACACCGATCACGCGCAACGGCACGGTCCCGGCCAGGGCGATGGGGTACGCGTGCTGGCGACCGAGGGTACGGGGGCCCACGCCGATCACCATGTAGTCCACGAGCACCATGATCACGGCGCTGGCCACCAGCGCCCCGGCGTGGCCCATCCAGTCGAGCAGCGCCGCCACCAGCACCACCGTCGCGGTGATCTCGCACAGGATGCGCAGCAGCACCATGAGATTGACGTACCGCGGCCGGTCCTCGAGGATCACCAGCAGCTTCTGCGCGCTGGGCCGCTCGCCCTTGGCGAGTTCCTCCACGCGGGCCGGGGAGACGGTGTTCAGCGCCGAGTCGACCGCCGCGAACAGCCCGCCGAGCGCCACCAGCACGACGGCGACGACGACGAGCGCGGGGGCGCTCACGCCAGTGCTCCGATCACGAGGCCGCTACCGCTCGGTCGGGTCGAAGAAGCCGGCCTTGCCGAGGAGCTGCTGATCGCGGGCCGCGAGCCTGGCCTCGTGCTCGGCGCGCCGCAGTTCCTCGTACCACTCCTCGAGGAGCTGGTTCTGCAGACCGAACATCTCCTTCTCCTCGTCGGGCTCGGCGTGGTCGTAACCGAGCAGGTGCAGCATCCCGTGGACCGTGAGCACGGCGAGTTCGTGCGCGAGCGAATGGCCGGCCTTCTCGGCCTGTTCCGCGGCGAAGGACGGGCACAGCACGATGTCGCCGAGCATCGAGGGGCCGGGCTCGGGGGCGTCGGGGCGGCCGCCGGGCTCGAGTTCGTCCATGGGGAAGGACATCACGTCGGTGGGGCCGGGCAGGTCCATCCAGCGCATGTGCAGATCGGCCATGGTGTCGGAGTCGACGAGCACCATCGACAGTTCCGCGGCCGGATGCACGTCCATCCGGGCGATGACGAACCGCGCGATGTCGATCAGGTCCTCCTCGGCGACGTCCATCCCCGATTCGTTCGAGATCTCGATGCTCATCTGTGGCGTTCCTTCTGGGCGGATGCGGACACGGCGGGTACGAGACGGGCGGGGCCCTCGGTCACGGTCACCGGCGCGGCACCCGGCTCTGGGCTGCTGCCCGCCGCTGGGCCCGGTTGCCCATGGCGACGCCGGCCGGCCGATCGGCCTCGAAACGCTCGTAGGCGTCGACGATGTCGGAGACGAGCCGGTGCCGCACCACGTCGCTGCTGTCGAGGACGGCGAAATGGATGCCGTCGATGCCCTCGAGGATCTCGGCGGCGGCCGCCAGCCCGGAGCGGGCACCGCCGGGCAGGTCCACCTGCGTGGTGTCGCCGGTGACGACGATCTTGGAACCGAAGCCGAGACGCGTCAGGAACATCTTCATCTGCTCGGCGGTGGTGTTCTGCGCCTCGTCGAGGATGATGAACGCGTCGTTGAGGGTGCGTCCGCGCATGTACGCCAGCGGCGCGACCTCGATGACCCCGGCCTGCATCAGCTTCGGGATGGCTTCCGGGTCCATCATGTCGTGCAGCGCGTCGTGCAGCGGGCGCAGGTACGGGTCGATCTTCTCGTGCAGCGTGCCCGGCAGGAAGCCGAGCCGCTCCCCGGCCTCGACGGCGGGCCGGGTGAGGATGATGCGGGTGACCTGCTTCGACTGCAGCGCCTGCACGGCCTTGGCCATGGCGAGGTACGTCTTGCCGGTGCCCGCGGGCCCGATGCCGAACACGATCGTGTTGGTGTCGATGGCGTCGACGTAGCGCTTCTGGTTGAGGGTCTTGGGCCGGATGGTCTTGCCGCGCCGGGACAGGATGTCGAGGCTGAGGACGTCGGCCGGCGAGTCGGACAGACCCTGCGTGAGCATGCCCACGGTGCGGCGCACCGCGTCCGGGGTCACCGCCTGCCCGCGTCCGACGAGGGTGACGAGCTGCCCGAGCACCCGTTCCGCGAGCGCGACGTCCGCCGGCGCGCCGGTGAGGGTGACGGAGTTGCCGCGTACGTGGATGTCCGCACCGAGAGCCCGTTCGAGGGCGATGAGATTCTCGTCGGCCGAGCCGAGCAGCGGCGCCGCAGCTTCGGGCGGCAGGTCCAGGTGGGAACGGACGGTGGTCCGTTCGGCGTTCCCGGTGTCTCGGGTGTCGTCTGGTTCACTCACGTGGACGGTACGGCCTGCTTTCGGTTCGTCTCGCGCACGACGGGCGTCGTGACGATGCCAGTCTAGCGCCGGGCGTCCCCGCGCCCCACCGCATTGCCGCCCGGGCCGTGCGCCGCGCGCCGATCCCGCTGCGCTCGCTGGGCCCGCTGGACGACGTCGACGGCCCGCTCCGGCGGGACCCCCATGAGGACGAGGGCGGCCAGGGCGACGGTCTCCCCGGCGTCGTGCACCACCCCGAGATTGGCCTGCTCGAGGGTCGCCATGGTGAGCCCCTCGAGCATCCCGACGAGGACGACGGCCGGAAGGTAGGCGGAGAACACCCCCGACCGGCAGCCCCGCTCCACGATCGCGAGGGTGCGGGCGCGCAGCGGGGCGATGAGTTCGCCGATGCGCTCGTCGCCGACCTCCTTGCGCGCGAAGGACAGCAGCACGCGGAAGCGGTCACCGACGGGCCAGGTCATCAGGGCCGCGGCGGCGAGCGCCAGGTCGGGCTCCTCGGGGTCCGGCCGGTCGACCGCGGCGGCGAGCGCGGCAGCCGCCTCCTCGGCGATGCCGTCGACGAGCGCCTCGCGGTTCGGGAAGTGGGCATAGACGGTGCGGCGCACCACGCCGGCGGCCTGCGCGACGTCGTCCATGCTGGCGTCCGGGTCGGCGGCGAAACACCCCATCGCCGCCTCGAGGATCCGGGCTCGGTTCCCGCTCGTCCGCCGCCGCGGTCCCCGGACCGGTTCCGCCACGCTGACACCTTCTTCCGCCGCCGGGTGTGACGTCCGTCAACTTTACTTGCACACGAGTGTGCAAATTTCTAACTTGCACAGTGTTGTGCAAATTGCTGCCGACGCCCGCATCCCGTGAGGAGCGCCGATGACCTCGATCCTGACCCGCTCGACCGCAGATCCCACCCGCCCGTATCCGCGACGGTGGGCCGGCCTCGCCGTGCTCTGCCTGAGCCTGCTGATCGTCGTGATGGCGAACACCGCGCTGATCGTCGCGGCGCCGAGCATGCTGCGCGAACTGCGGCTCACCAGCACCGACATGCAGTGGGTGATCGACGGCTACACCGTCCCCTACGCCGCGCTGATGCTGCTCGCCGGCGTCCTCGGCGACCGCTACGGCCGGCGGCGCGCCCTCCTCGCCGGCCTGGCCGTCTTCGCCGCGGGGGCCGTGTTCGGCAGCCTCGCCGGCACCGCGACCGAGGTGATCGTCGCCCGCATCACCATGGGGGTCGGCGCCGCGGTGATCATGCCCGCGACCCTGTCCCTGCTCGTCGCCATGTTCCCGGCCTCGGAACGGCCCCGCGCCATCGCCGCCTGGGCCGCGACCTCCGGACTGGCGATCGCGCTCGGCCCGTTGCTCGCGGGCTGGCTGCTCGAACAGCACGCGTGGGGTTCGACCTTCCTCATCAACGTGCCGATCGCGGCGTTCGCCGCGGTCGCGGCGCTCGCGCTGGTGCCGCCGTCCCGGGCCGAGCACCTCACCCGCATCGACTGGGCCGGCGGCGCCCTGTCCGTGGCGGCCGTCGGCGCCCTGGTCTTCGGCATCATCGAGGGCTTCCACTTCGGTTGGAACGCAACGTCGCTCGGATCCCTGGCGGTCGCGGCCCTCGCCGGTGCCGCGTTCGTCGCCTGGGAACTGCGCCACCCGCAGCCGCTGCTGGACCTCGGGCGGGTCACCGACCGTTCCGTCGGCGGCGCGTGCCTGTCCGTGCTGCTGCTCTTCCTCGCGTCGTTCGGGGCGATCTACTTCGTGGCGCAGCACTTCCAGTTCGTGTTCGGCTACAGCCCCCTCGACACCGGTCTGCGCCTGCTCCCCCTGGCCGGGGCCGTGTCGATCGGATCGGCCGTGAGCGGGCGGCTGGCCCCACGCCTCGGTGCCCGCGTCGCGATCGGTGCCGGAACGGCCGTCGCCGCGGCCGGCGTCCTCGCTCTCGCCCTCGTCGACGACGGTTCCGGATACGGGCTGTTCCTCGTCTCGCTCGTGCTCCTCGGCCTCGGCATCGGGCTGGCCGCACCCCCGGCCACGGACCTCGTGATGAGCGGATTCCCCGAGTCCGACCTCGGCGCCGCAGGGGGCCTGAACGACACCGCGGTCGAGCTCGGCGGATCCCTCGGCATCGCCGTGCTGGGCTCGGTGCTGGCCACCACCTACCAGCGCGAGATCTCCGGATTCCTCACGGGACTGCCGCTCGCGACTCTCGACGGGCCGATGGCCGCCCAAGCCGACGCGGCCGTCGCTGCGGCGGGCGATTCGGTCGGCGGTGCGGCGATCGTCGCCGAGGAGCTGGCGAAGAACCCGTTCGTCTCCTCCTACGCCCAGCCGCTTCTCGACGCATCGGCCTCCGCCTTCTCGCAGGCGATCACGTCGGCGAGTCTCGTCGGCGGCCTTGCCCTGGCCGT
>NZ_PCZU01000252.1:15983-30214 GCF_002887785.1 Rhodococcus sp. ENV425 | reverse complement strand
GCCCGCCGAGCGCGCCCCCGAACCCAGCGGTTCGGGGGCGAGCAGCAGGTCGCGCGACAGCGCCCAGCTGCGGGTCCGCTTGTCGAGGAACGCGAAGTGGTCCTCCCCGTCGACGACGTGCAGTTCCACCGGATCGCCCGCGGCGACCGCCGCCGCGGCATAGCGCTCGGCGACCTTCACCGGCACCTGGGCGTCCTCGGTGCCGTGCACGAGAGCGACCGGCACACCGATCGGCACCCGGTGCCGGGGCGACGCCGACCGGTACAACTCCGGATCCGCGTCGTAGGGCTGACCGAACAGGTCCTCGATGTACCCGATCCGCCGGCCGCGTTCACCCGCGGACGCGAGGTCGAGCGCACCCGCCTGGGAGACGACGAGTTCGGGGCGCACCTGCGTGCGCTGACCCGCGAGCCACACGGCGAGCTGACCGCCGGCCGAGTGCCCGACGACCCGCACCCGGGCCGGATCGAGTTCGACACCCGCGGCCAGGGCCCGCTCGGCCACCGCGGTGGCGACGGCGTCGAGGGCCGCGACGACGTCGGCGGACATCTCCGGCCACCGCCCGCCCGCGCCGAGCCGCCGGTACTCGACGTTCCACGCCGCCACACCGTGCGCGGCGAGTTCGAGCGACAGCGGCGTGCCGAGGTTGAGGTGGTACTTCCCGCTCCAGAAGCCGCCGTGGACCACCATCACGACGGGCACGGGCCCGGCCGGATCCGCGGCGTCCGGCAGGTACAGGTGGCCGAACTGCTGCGGCTGCGGACCGTAGGCGATACGGGTTCGGGACATGCGTGACACGCTAGTGCAGCGGCAGCCGCGCACCGTGCGGGAGCCGCAGGGGCTCATGTGGACGACCAGCTTCCCGCGCTGGAGGCGATCGTCGGCTCCGGCAGCTACCCGACGTTCGCCCAGTCACTCGTCGCACTCTCCGCGGAGGGCTACGACTTCGACCTCGACCACCTGTTCGAGCTAGGCCTGGGTGCGCCGCTCGACGGCCTGGCCGTACGGCTCGACCGCCGGGCCCCGTGAAGCGCGGTCCGCGCGGCGAGATCCCCAGGAAAGCCCGGAACCGGAAGCCTCCGAACGCGTTCCGGAGCCGGTTCCCGGGTCATTCGACGGGCCGGGCGCTCCACCGTGCGGTGAGCACTCCCACCGCTCCGAGCGCGACGGCCGCGGCGGTGGACGTTCGCAGCACCGTCGGCCCGAGCAGCACCGGCCGGGCCCCCGCGGCCGTCAGCGCCGCGATCTCGGCGTCGTCGACGCCGCCCTCCGGCCCGACCACGAGCATCAGCTCGGGGACGTCGGCCAGCGGCAGCGCGGCGAACGGTTCGGTTGCCGACTCGTGCAGGACCGCCGCGACACCCCCGCGGGCGACGGTCGCGCGCACGGCCTCAGCGACGCCCGCGGTCCGCTGGACCGGCGCCACCTCGGGAACGTGGGCGCGCCGGGACTGTTTCGCGGCCGCCACCGCGACGGCCTGCCATCGCGCGACGCCCTTGGCCGCCTTCGGCCCGTCCCAGCGGGCGACGCACCGCGCGGCCTGCCACGGCACGAACGCGTCGGCACCCGCCTCCGTCGCCAGCTCCACGGCCAGTTCGGAACGATCGGACTTCGGCAACGCCTGCACCACGGTGACCCACGGGCGCGGTGCGGGGACCTCGCGCCGAGCCAGGACGCGGGCCTCGAGCCGGTCCTTCGCGGTGGCCGTCACCTCCACGTCGGCGACGTGGCCGTGGCCGTCCGACAGGACGAGGCGCTCACCCACCGCGATGCGCCGCACCGTCGCCGCATGGCGGCCCTCCTTGCCGTCGAGGACCGCGACAGCCCCGGCCTCGGGCAGCGGATCGAGATAGAACAGGGTTGCGGCCACCGCCCGGGCCTCAGCGCGCGCTGAACGCGTCGCGCAGCCGGGAGAAGAAGCCCCCGGCGTGCTGCGAGCCGGTGGTGACGACCTCGGGCACCTCGTGCTCGCGCTTGCGACGGAACTCCTCGAGGAGCTTGGACTGCTTGCCGTCGAGCTTCGACGGGACCACCACCTCGAGGTGGGCGTGCACATCCCCGCGCACCCCGGAGCGCAGTTTGGGCATGCCGTGGCCCCGCAGCACCGCCACCGACCCGGGCTGCGTGCCGGGTTCGACGGTGATCTCGGCGGGTCCGTCGATGAGGGTGTCGAGCACGACGGTGGTGCCCAGCGCCGCGTCGACCATCGGGATCCGGATCGTGCAGTGCAGGTCGTCGCCGTCGCGCACGAACACGTCGTGCGCCTGCTCGATGATCTCGACGTACAGGTCGCCGGCGGGGCCGCCGCCGGGGCCGACCTCGCCCTGCGCGGCCAGCCGGATGCGCATGCCGTTGCTGACACCGGCCGGCACCTTGACCGTGATCTCGCGGCGGGCCCGCACCCGGCCGTCGCCGCCGCACTTGCGGCACGGGTCCGGGATCGTCTCGCCGGCGCCGCGGCAGGTCGGGCACGGCCGCGAGGTCATCACCTGGCCGAGGAACGAGCGCTGCACCGACTGCACCTCACCGGCGCCGCCGCACGTCTCGCAGCGCACGGGCTTGGAGTCGCCGTTGGTACCGGACCCGGCGCAGCCGTCGCACAGGATCGCGGTCTCCACGGCGATCTGCTTGCTGACACCGGTGGCGCACTCCTCGAGCGTCAGCCGGGTGCGCAGCAGCGAGTCCGCGCCGGGCTGGACGCGGCCCCTGGGCCCGCGGGACGTGGTGGCCCCGCCACCGAAGAACGCCTCGAACACGTCGCCGAGGCCGCCGAAGCCGGCACCGGAGAAGCCACCGCCCGCCCCCGGCCCGGACCCGAGCGGATCCCCGCCGAGGTCGACGATGCGCCGCTTCTCCGGGTCGGAGAGCACCTCGTACGCTGTGGAGATCTCCTGGAACCTCTTCTGCGCCGCCTCGTCCGGGTTCACATCCGGGTGGTGCTCGCGCGCGAGCTTGCGATACGCCCGCTTGATCTCCTGATCGGTCGCGTTCTTCGACACGCCGAGCGTCCCGTAGTAGTCCCGTGCCACGTGAGTTCTTCGTCCTTCTCTATTCGCACAGATGTTGTGTCGTCGGGTGGTCCGTCCGCGCCGCCCGGCGCTCAGCGTTCGCCGAGCACCTCACCGATATAGCGGGCGACCGCAGCCACCGACGCAATGGTCCCCGGGTAGTCCATCCGGGTGGGGCCGAGCACACCGAGGCCGCCGAAGACGGTGCCCGCGGCACCGTACCCGGTGGACACCACGGACGTGCCGCGCATCTGCTCGACCTGGGTTTCCTCGCCGATCCGCACCGTCACGCGGCCGGCGTCCTGCGTCGCCGCCAGCAGCTTGAGGACCACCACCTGCTCCTCGAGCGCCTCGAGCACGGTACGCAGCGAGCCGGGGAAGCCGGCGTGCGGGTCGAAGTCGGCGGCGTTACGCGTCAGGTTCGCCGTGCCGCCGAGCACGAGCCGCTCCTCGGGATGCTCGACGAGGGTTTCCACCAGCACGGTGGCGCAGCGGATGACCGCATCGCGCAGCTCGTCGGGCGCATCCTCGGCCAGCTCGCTCACCGCGATCGACGCCGCGGCGAGCCGCTTACCGGTCAGCGCGGCACCGAGCAGGTCCCGCAGCCGCGACAGGTGCTCCTCGCCGAGGACGTCACCGAGCTCGCCGATGCGCTGGTCCACCCGGCCGGAGTCGGTGATGAGCACCAGCAGCAACCGGGCGGGGGTCAACGCGACCACCTCGAGGTGGCGGACCGACGAAGCCGACAGCGTGGGGTACTGCACCACCGCCACCTGCCGGGTCAGCTGCGCCAGCAGCCGGACGCCGCGCCGCAGCACGTCGTCGAGGTCCACACCCGACTCGAGGAACTGCAGGATCGCCCGGCGCTCGGCCCCCGAGAGGGGCTTGACGTCGGCGATCCGGTCGACGAACTGGCGGTAGCCCTTGTCCGTGGGAACCCGGCCGGAGCTGGTGTGCGGCTGGGTGATGTACCCCTCGGCCTCGAGCACGGCCATGTCGTTGCGGACCGTCGCGCTGGATACGCCCAGGTTGTGGCGCTCGACGAGCGTCTTCGAACCGATGGGTTCCTTGGTGGACACGTAATCGGCCACGATCGCTCGCAACACCTGGAAGCGCCGTTCCTCGGTGCTCGACATCCCGCCCACCTCCGTCTCTGCTGTCGCACCCGGAACGGCACGCACCACCGCAGGACGGTGCACTGCGTGCCGTTTCGCTCCAGTTTAGTCGCCGGTCCCGGACGGCGAGCGGGACGGCGCCCGCCGGCGAGGCGTCGTAAGTTGGTGCCATGATTTTCAAGGGCGTCCGGGACGGCAAGCCGTATCCCGACCACGGGCTCTCGCTGCGCGACTGGGCGCAGATCCCGCCCCGGCAGGTGCGGCTCGACCAGATCGTCACCACCACGAAGGTGCTCGAGCTCGACCGGCTGCTGTCGGAGGACTCCACCTTCTACGGCGACCTCTTCCCGCACGCGGTCCAGTGGAAGGGTGTCCTGTACCTCGAGGACGGCCTGCACCGGGCCGTGCGCTCGGCGCTGCGCAACCGCACCGTCCTGCATGCGCGAGTGTTCGACTACGACGCCCTGTTCCCTCACGCCCCGGATGCCGACACCACCGAGGCGTAGATATCGCACCGCTGCGCGGTCGGGACATCGCACCGCTGCGCGGTCAGGACATCGCACCGCTGCGCGGTGAGGGCGCCGGGCGGCTGCGCGGTCAGGTCAGGATCGCGCGCACCACCGCGTCGGCGAGGAGCCGGCCGCGATCGGTGAGCACCAGCCGGCCGGCGCGCAGGTCGGCGAGGCCGTCCGCGACGACGGTCTCGGCGGCGCGTCGTTCCTCGGGGGCGAGCACGTCCAGCGGCAGGCCGGTGCGCAGCCGCACCTCGAGCATCACCCGTTCGGTGTGGACGTCGCCGGCGGTGAGCAGTTCGCTGCCCCCGACCGGGAGCCCGCCGGCGGCGAGCGCGTCCGCGTAGCGCGCCGGGTGCTTGACGTTCCACCAGCGGACGCCGCCGACGTGGCTGTGCGCGCCCGGCCCGGCCCCCCACCAGTCGCCGCCGTCCCAGTAGCCGAGGTTGTGGGCGCACCGCGCCGACGGATCGTCGGCGCGCGCCCAGTTCGACACCTCGTACCAGGTCAGGCCGGCGGCCTCGAGCCGCGCGTCGATGCGCTCGTAGCGGGCCGCGAGCACGTCGTCGTCGGGGGCCGGCAGTTCGCCCCTGCGCACCCGGCGGGCGAGCGCGGTGCCGTCCTCGACGATCAGCGCGTACGCCGAGACATGATCGACGTCCGCAGCGAGCACAGCGTCGAGGGACGCGTCGAGGTCCTCGTCCCGCTCGCCGGGGGTGCCGTAGATCAGGTCCAGGTTGACGTGGTCGAATCCGGCGGCCCGCGCCTCGCCCGCGGCCGCGACGGCCCGGCCCGGGGTGTGCGTGCGGTCGAGCACCGCGAGCACGTGCGGGGCGGCGGACTGCATGCCCAGCGACACGCGGGTGTAACCGGCCCCGCGGATGCCGTCGAAGAACTCCGGCGACGTCGATTCCGGGTTGGACTCCGTCGTCACCTCCGCGCCCGGGGCGAGGCCGAAGCTCGACCGGACCGCCGCGAGCACCTGCGACAGGCCGTCGGCACCGAGCAGCGACGGGGTGCCACCGCCGACGAAGACGGTCTGCGCCGCCGGGGCGCCGAGCAGTCGCGCCGCGATGTCGAGCTCGCTGTGCAACCCCTCGAGCCACGACTGCGGAGACGCGGACGTGCCGAGCTCTCCGGCGGTGTAGGTGTTGAAGTCGCAATAGCCGCAGCGGCTCGCGCAGAACGGGACGTGCACGTACACGCCGAACGGGCGGGAACCGACACCGGCGAGGGCCGAGGCCGGCAATTCGAACCCTGCTCCGACTCCGACATTGGTTCCGCTCACTCCCCCAGTGTTCCAGAAGGCCGACCGGAGCCCGCCGCCCGGACACGGCCCGGACACGCCACCCCGGCCCGGCGCTGTCACCTCGGCATTTCCCCGAAATTCGGCGTAAATACCGCCACGTTTCGAGAACAGGCCCGTGACATGGCACAATGGTCCGCATGACCGGACCCGGAGTGCGACTCGTGGCGCGACGCCACGTCGACCTCAAGCGTGTCTGTGCATCGCGGTGTCTGTCCTGCACCGCCGGTTTCTGCGCCGACTGTCGATAGTCGGCCCCACCCCCGGCAGCCCCCGCTTCCCGCCGGGTCGAGGCATGTCCGCGCCGGGCTCAGCCCGCCCTGCCGATCCCGATCCGGTCCCTCGCGAACTCCAGGAGTACCCGTATGTCGTCGACCACCGACGTCTCCCCCGCCGGCGATACGACCGAAACCGCCGCGGCCCGCCGCCGCCCGGCCCGGCCCGCCAAGCAGCGCGCGGAGGGCCAGTGGGCCCTCGGCTACCGTGAGCCGCTCAACCCCAACGAGCAGGTCAAGAAGGACGACAACCCGCTCAACGTGCGCCGGCGCATCGAAGACATCTATGCGCACACGGGATTCGACGGAATCGACCGGAGCGACCTGCGCAACCGCTTCCGCTGGTGGGGCCTGTACACGCAGCGCGAACAGGGCTACGACGGCACCTACACCGGCGACGAGAACATCGATCTGCTCGAGGCGAAGTACTTCATGATGCGGGTGCGCTGCGACGGCGGCGCCCTGAACCTCGCGCAGTTGCGCACGATCGCGGGGATCTCGACCGAGTTCGCTCGCGACACCGCCGACCTGTCGGACCGCGAGAACGTCCAGTACCACTGGATCGAGGTCGAGAACGTCCCGGAGATCTGGCGCCGTCTCGAATCCGTCGGCCTGAAGACCACCGAGGCGTGCGGCGACTGCCCCCGCGTGGTGCTCGGTTCCCCCCTCGCCGGCGAGTCCCTCGACGAGATCATCGACGGCACACCGGCGGTCGAGGAGATCGTCCGCCGCTACATCGGCGACCCGAAGTACTCGAACCTGCCGCGCAAGTTCAAGACCGCGATCTCCGGTCAGCAGGACGTGGTGCACGAGATCAACGACGTCGCGTTCGTCGGCGTGAACCACCCCGAGCACGGCCCCGGCTTCGACCTGTGGGTCGGCGGCGGCCTGTCGACGAATCCGATGCTGGCGCAACGGGTCGGCGCGTGGATCCCGCTCGCCGAGGTGCCCGACGTGTGGGAGGCCGTCGTGTCGGTCTTCCGCGACTACGGCTACCGCCGCCTGCGCTCGAAGGCGCGGCTGAAGTTCCTGATCAAGGACTGGGGCGTCGAGAAGTTCCGGGACGTTCTCGAAACGGAATACCTGAAGCGGCCGCTGCTGGACGGACCCGCGCCGGAGAAGCCGGCGCGCCCGATCGACCACGTGGGCGTGCAGAAGCTGCGCAACGGGCTCAACGCGGTCGGCGTCGCCCCCATCGCGGGCCGGGTCTCCGGCACGATCCTCGCCGCCGTCGCCGACGCGGCCGAGAAGGCCGGATCCGATCGCATCCGCTTCACGCCGTACCAGAAGCTCATCGTGCTCGACGTCGCCGACGAGAAGGTAGATCAGCTGATCGCCGACCTCGGCGAACTGGGCCTGCCCGCGAACCCGACGCCGTGGCGCAAGAACCTGATGGCCTGCACGGGCATCGAGTTCTGCAAGCTCTCGTTCGTCGAGACCCGCAAGCGCTCGCAGGCGCTGGTGCCCGAGCTCGAGCAGCGCCTCGCCGACATCAACGCCCAGCTGGACGTTCCGGTGACGATCAACATCAACGGCTGCCCCAACTCGTGCGCGCGTTCGCAGGTCGCCGACATCGGCTTCAAGGGCCAGCTCGTCGACGACGGGGACGGCAACCAGGTGGAGGGTTTCCAGGTGCACCTCGGCGGGACGCTCGGCATGGATGCCGCGTTCGGCCGCAAGCTGCGCCAGCACAAGGTGACCAGCGCCGAGATGGGCGACTACATCGAGCGCGTGGTGCGCAACTTCGTCAAGCACCGCACTGCGGGAGAACGCTTCTCGCAGTGGGTGCTGCGCGCGGACGAGGCCGATTTGCGATGACCGGGGAGCAGACGATCGAAGGACGGAACGTGACCACGACACGGACAACGGAGGAACTGAGGGAGCTGGCCGCGCAGGGGGCGGCCACTCTCGACGGCGCCTCGGCGCGGGAACTGCTGCAGTGGACCGAGGAGAACTTCGGCGACTCGTACATCGTGGCGTCGAACATGCAGGACGGGGTGCTCGTGCACCTCGCGGCGCAGGTGCATCCCGGCGTGGACGTGCTGTTCCTCGACACCGGTTACCACTTCGCGGAGACCCTCGGCACCCGTGACGCCGTGGCGCAGGTGTACGGCGTCAACCTGGTCGAGGCCAAGGCGCAGCAGACGGTGGCCGAGCAGGACGCACTGCTCGGCAAGGATCTGTTCGCGCGGGACCCCAACGAGTGCTGCCGCCTGCGGAAGGTGGTGCCGCTGAAGGAGACCCTGAAGGGCTATCAGGCGTGGGTCACCGGCATCCGCCGGGTGGAGGCCCCCACCCGGGCCAACGCCCCGCTGATCTCCTTCGACGATGCCTTCGGGCTGGTGAAGATCAACCCGATCGCCGCGTGGTCCGACGAGGACATGCAGAACTACATCGACGAGCACGGGATCCTCGTCAATCCCCTGGTCGACGAGGGCTATCCGTCCATCGGGTGCGCCCCCTGCACCGCCAAACCACTACCCGGAGCCGATCCGCGCAGCGGACGGTGGGCCGGCCGAGCCAAGATCGAATGCGGGTTGCACGCCTCATGACACTCATCGACACGAATTTCTCCGAATCCCGGCGCAAGTCGGACGGCGACAGGTTCGACACCCTCGACGCGCTCGAGTCCGAAGCGATCCACGTCTTCCGCGAGGTCGCCGGCGAATTCGAGCGCCCGGTGATCCTGTTCTCGGGCGGCAAGGACTCGACGGTCCTGCTGCATCTGGCGCTCAAGGCCTTCTGGCCCGCGCCGCTGCCGTTCGCGCTGCTGCACGTCGACACCGGGCACAACCTTCCCGAGGTCCTCGAGTTCCGCGACCACGTCGTCGAGAAGTACGGGCTGCGGCTGCACGTGGCGAAGGTCGAGGACTACCTCGCCGACGGCCGCCTCACCGAGCGGCCCGACGGGATCCGCAATCCGCTGCAGACGGTGCCGCTGCTCGACGCCATCGCCGAGAACCGCTTCGACGCGGTGTTCGGCGGCGGCCGCCGCGACGAGGAGCGCTCCCGCGCCAAGGAGCGGATCTTCTCGCTGCGCAACGCCTTCGGCCAGTGGGATCCCAAGCGGCAGCGGCCCGAGCTGTGGAACCTGTACAACGGCCGGCACGCCCCCGGCGAGCACGTGCGGGTCTTCCCGCTGAGCAACTTCACCGAGCTCGACATCTGGCGGTACATCGCCCGGGACAACGTCGAACTCGCCGGCATCTACTACGCCCACCAGCGCCCGGTGTACCGGCGCGACGGCATGTGGATGACGCCCGGCGTCTGGGGCGGCCCGGCCGAGGGTGAGGAACTCGAGGTCCGGTCGGTGCGCTACCGCACGGTCGGCGACGGCTCCACCACCGGCGCGATCCTGTCCGAGGCCGCCGACAACGAGGCGATCCTCTCCGAGGTCGCCGCGTCGCGGCTCACCGAGCGCGGGGCGACCCGCGGCGACGACCGCGTTTCCGAAGCGGCCATGGAGGACCGCAAGCGAGAGGGATATTTCTGATCATGAGCGACCTCCTTCGACTCGCCACCGCCGGCAGCGTCGACGACGGCAAGTCCACCCTCGTGGGCCGGCTGCTGTACGACACCAAGTCCGTGCTGGCCGACCAGATCGACGCGGTCACCCGCGCCTCGGTCGACAAGGGTCTCGACACCCCCGACCTGTCCCTGCTCGTCGACGGCCTGCGCGCCGAGCGCGAACAGGGCATCACCATCGACGTCGCGTACCGCTACTTCGCCACACCCCGGCGCAGCTTCGTGCTCGCGGACACCCCGGGACACGTGCAGTACACCCGCAACACCGTCTCGGGTGCGTCCACCGCCCAGCTCGTGGTGCTGCTCGTCGACGCCCGCAAGGGCGTGATCGCGCAGACCCGCAAGCACGCCGCCGTCCTCGCGCTGCTCGGCGTGCCCAAGCTCGTCCTGGCGGTCAACAAGATCGACCTGGTCGACGACCCGGCGCGCGTGTTCGCCGACATCTGCGACCAGTTCAACGCCCTGACCCGGTCGCTCGGCTGGTCCCCGGAGGACGTGCAGGAGATCCCGGTCTCCGCCCTGCACGGGGACAACGTCGCGGTCCGTTCGGAGAACACGCCATACTACGACGGTCCGACGCTCATCGAGCACCTCGAGTCCGTCCCGGTCGACGCCGACGTCCACGGCCGTCACGAGATCGGGCTGCGGTTCCCGGTCCAGTACGTGATCCGGCCCCGCACCGCCGAGTTCCCGGACTACCGCGGCTACGCCGGACAGGTCGCGGCGGGCAGTGTCCGTCCCGGCGACGAGGTCGTGATCCTGCCCGCGGGCACCCGGACCACGATCGAGCGGATCGACACCGCCGACGGCGAGCTCGACGTCGCGCACGCCGGCCGCAGCGTCACGCTGATCCTCGCGGACGACGTGGACGTCTCCCGCGGCGACGTCATCGCCGCCCCGGCCGCCGCCCCGGAACCGATCGGCCAGTTCGAGGCGACGGTGTGCTGGCTGGCGGAGAAGCCGCTGCGGCCCGGTGCCCGGCTGCTGCTCAAGCACGGCACCCGCACGACGCAGGCGATCGTCGGGACGCTCGAGGAGCGCTTCGACGAGCAGACCCTGACCTCGGTTCCCACCCCCGAGTCGCTCGAGCTCAACGAGATCGCCCGCATCACCGTCCGGGTCGCCGAGCCCATCGCGGCCGACGACTACAAGGTCAACCGGCGCACGGGCAGCTTCCTGCTCATCGATCCCGCGGGCGGCAACACCCTCGCGGCGGGCCTGGTGGGCAACAGCCTCGCCGAGATCGAACTCGGGGACCGCGTCCCCGCATGATCCCGCTCGTCGCCGTCGCGCACGGCAGCCGTGACCCGCGCTCGGCGCGCGCCATGGCTGCCGTACTCGCGGCGCTGCGGGAACGCCACCCGGGCCGGGACGTGCGGCTTGCGTTCCTGGACCTGAACACCCCGTCGGTGGGGCAGGTCGTCGACGCCGTCGCCGCCGAGGGACACCGCCGCGTGGTGGTGGTCCCGTTGCTGCTGGGCAGCGCCTTCCACGCCCGCGTGGATCTGCCCGCGCTGCTCGCCGAGGCCCGCGCCCGGCACCCGCTTCTCGACGTGATCCAGGCGGACGTCCTCGGCGCCGACGACCGTCTCGTCGCGGCGGCCCGCGAGGCGATCGCCGCCACCGGTGTCTCCCGGACCGACCCGACGGTGGGCGTCGCGCTGTGCGCGGTCGGATCCCGCCGCCACGACGCCAACGCCGCCACCGACGCGATCACCCCGCGCCTGCTGCGGGGCACGTCGTGGGCGTGGGGCCGGACGTGCTTCGCCACCGCCGCGGCACCGACCGTCGTCGACGCCCTGGCGGCCCTGCGCGCCGCCGGCGCCACCACCCTCGTGCTCGCGCCGTGGATGCTCGCCCCCGGCCTGCTGTGGGACCGCGCCGTCGCCGCCGCCCGGGCGGCGTTCCCCGAGGTCAGCTGCGCCGCCACCCTCGCGGCCTCCGATTCCGTCGGGCTCGTGATCGACGAGCGCTACCGGCAGTCGCTCGTGCACGCCGGGATCACCGCGCGCCACATCGCCTGACAACCACCGATTGCCTCTGGCGCACGCCGGTCCTATCGGGACAGACTGGAGTCGAGGCAAGGAGGCATCGTCATGGCCACAGCACCGATTCGGCACGGGATCGTAGTCGGCATCGACGGTTCGGACGGCTCGTTCTCCGCGGCCCACTGGGCCGCATCTGCCGCCCGGATCTTCCGCGAGCCGCTGCACCTCGTCAACGTGCTGCCCGATGCGCCGAGCGCGACCGGCGGCAGATCCAAGGAGGAGTTCGCCAAGCTCCTGCAGGCCGACAGCGAACGGCTGCTCGAACGCGCCCGCCAGGCGGCGCTCGACGGCCGCACGGACGTCACGGTCGAATGCAGCAGCCGGCCGGGACCGCCGGCGAAGACCCTCGTCGAACTGTCGAAGACCGCCCGCCTGCTGGTGGTGGGCCGGACCACGACCGGCGAACTGCGCTCGATGTTCGCCGGCTCCGACGTCGTCCGCGTCGCCAACCACGCCCGTTGCCCGGTCGTCGCGTGGCGGGGCGAGGGCGACCACGAGGAGGTGGACACCCGGCCGGTCGTCGTCGGCGTCGACGGCAGCGCGTTGAGCAACGCCGCCATCGAGCATGCGTTCGAGTTCGCGTCGTTCCTCGGCGTACCGCTGATCGCCGTGCACGCATGGACCGAGCAGTCGACCCTGCGGGGCTACGACGAGTCCGCCCGCTTCGTCGACTGGACGACGTACGCGGAGCAGAAGGTCGCCGACCTCGCGGAGAGCCTGGCCGGCTGGCGCGAGCGGTATCCCGACGTCGAGCTGCGGACGGAGCTCGAGCGCCGCGGCGCGATGGTGGCCCTCATCGAGCGTTCCATCGACGCGCAACTCGTCGCGGTGGGCAGCCACGGTCGCAGCACGATCGCGTCGGCTCTGCTCGGCTCCACCGGCCAGGGCCTGCTCCATCACTCCCGCTGCCCGGTACTCATCTGCCGCGAGTGACGCATGCGGCCGTGACCTCCGGTCGCGCAAGGGATTTCGAGCGCAGCAGTCCGCAGGGCGCGCGGATCCCCGGCTCCGTCGCCCTAGTTCGCCGCGTCGGCGTAGATCACGGCGATGCTGCCGGTACCGGGCCGGAACAGCTCGGCGTCGACCGTGCTCCAGCCACCGAGATCCTCGACGGTCCACAGTCTTTCGGGAGCCGGGAAGTCGTCGGCGAACTCGCGTGCGGCACCCGGGTCGGCGGGCCGGAATCCGGCCGCCGCCCACAGCCGTTGCGCCTCCCCGGTGTAGAGGAAGTCGTTGAACTCCTGGGCCGCCCGCACGTCGGGTGCGTTGTCGATCACCGCGGCGGGGCTGTCGATCCGGAGAGTGGTGGTCAGGGGGACACGCCGGACGGCGGCGCCGTCGCGCTCGAGCCGCAACGCCTCCTGTTCCGAGAGGAGCAGCACGTCGCCGGCACCCTGCACGAACGCCTCCACGGCCTCTTCGCCGCTCGCGGGCGAGGTTTCGACGTGGTCACCGACGAGCGCGGCGAGGTAGTCCAGCCCCGCCTGCGGATCGGCACCGCCGTCGCTCGTCGCGGCGTACGCGGCGAGCAGGTTCAGCTTCGCCGCACCGGAGGCCGACGGGTCGGGGGTGATCACCTCGAGACCGGGCGCGAGCAGATCGTCCCAGCCCGCCACACCCCGCGGATTGCCCTCCCGCACGACCATCGTGACGACGGACCCGTACGGGACTCCCCGGTACGCTCCCGCGTTCCAGTCCGGGTCGACGAGTCCCGCGTCGACGAGGCCGGTCAGGTCCGGCACCGATGCGAAGGTGACGAAATCGGCCGAGGCGCCGTCCACGACGGCGACGGCCTGCTGCGCGGACGGACCGGACGCGACGTCGAACCGGACGTCCTCGCCGGCCTCGGTGGCGCCGAACGCGGCGATCACCGTGTCCAGCGCCGCCCGGGCACCCTCGTGGGCGTACAGGTCGACGGTGGGCCCGGAGGCGGCCTCGGCCGCGTCGCCGCGATCGCCGGAGCCGGCCGAACACGCGGTGAGCACGACGGCCGCGATCGAGGCGAGCGCCGCGACGCGCCGGCCCGGACGAGATTTCACGACGTACCTCCGGCGCAGGGTCAGCGGGTCAGCAGCCAGGCCACGACGACCAGAACGAGCAGGGCCAGCAGGGCCAGGGTCACGCGCGAGCGTGGCATGTCAGCGATCCTCCGTCTTCCGTTCGGACGCGGCCGGCTCTCTGCGTCCGACGGCCGCGAGCACGCCCGCGAGGGCGCGGTCGAGCAGCCAGGCCACGCCGGCGCACAACGGCACCATGACGACCAGCACCAGCGCGACCTGCGGGACGAAGGGAAGGCCGGCCAGCCACAACTCGAAGCCGTCCCACCACGATGCCACCCGATCCACGCCCCCACCCTAGTCGTCGCCGTTTCGGTGGACGCCGACGGCCGGGTGCCGGGATCATGAGGTGATGGCACAGACGTTTCCGGGGTCCGGGATCTCC
>NZ_PCZU01000252.1:13488-15946 GCF_002887785.1 Rhodococcus sp. ENV425 | reverse complement strand
CCCGCCGATCGACGACTACGCGTTCCTGTCGGACTGCGAAACGACATGCCTCATCGCGCGCAACGGGGCGGTGGAATGGATGTGCCTGCCCCGGCCCGACTCGCCCAGCGTGTTCGGGGCGATTCTCGACCGCAGCGCCGGGTACTTCCGCGTCGGACCGCACGACCGCACCGTGCCCGCTGCACGCCGGTATCTGCCCGGCGGACTGATCCTCGAGACCACGTGGCAGACCGAGACGGGATGGATGGTGGTGCGGGACGCGCTGGTGATGGGGCCCTGGCACGCCGTCCAGGAACGATCGCGCACCCACACCCGGACGCCGACGGACTGGGACGCCGAGCACATTCTGCTGCGCACCGTCCGCTGCGTGAGCGGGACGGTGGAACTCGACGTCAGTTGCGCGCCGGCGTTCGACTACCACCGCGCCCCGGTGCGCTGGGAGTACACGGGCAAGGTGTACGAGGAGGCCACCGCGTTCTGCACCGGCGGCGAACCCGGCGAGCATCCCGAACTACGGCTCACCACCGACCTCCGGCTCGGGCTCGAGGGCGGCGAGGCCCGGGCACGCACCCGGATGGTCAAGGGCGACAAGGCGTTCGTCGCGCTGTCGTGGTCGGATGTGCAGTGTCCCGCCACGTTCGAGGAAGCCGCCGCGAAAATGGCGGAGACGGCCGACTTCTGGCGCGAGTGGATCACCACGGGCCGTTTCCCCGATCACCCCTGGCGGAGTTACCTGCAGGCCAGCGCCCTGACCCTCAAGGGCCTGACCTACGCACCGACCGGCGCCCTGCTCGCGGCGGCCACCACGTCTCTTCCGGAAACGCCTGGCGGAGAACGGAACTGGGACTACCGCTACGCGTGGGTGCGGGATTCCACGTTCGCACTGTGGGGCCTGTACACCCTCGGCCTCGACCGGGAGGCCGACGCGTTCTTCGCGTTCATCTCCGACGCCTCCCGCAGCGAGGACGGCCGGTTGCAGCCGCTGCAGGTGATGTACGGCGTGGGTGGGGAGCGCGTGCTCACCGAATCGCAGCTCGACCACCTGTGCGGCTACGACGGGGCCCGTCCGGTGCGGATCGGCAACGATGCGTATCACCAAACGCAGCACGACATCTGGGGCGCCATGCTCGACTCGGTGTACCTGCACGCGAGGACCCGCCGGCACATGCCCCAGACTTCTGGCCGGCCGTGCAGCGGCTCGTCGGCCAGGCCGAGGACCACTGGCGCCTGCCCGATCGCGGCATCTGGGAGGTCCGGGGAGAGCCGCAGCATTTCACCTCGTCCAAGGTGATGTGCTGGGTCGCCCTCGATCGCGGCGCGCGACTGGCGCGCATGCAGGGCCGCCCGGACCACGCCGCGCGGTGGGACGCCGTCGCCGACGAGATCAAGGCGGACATTCTCGCCCACGGCGTCGACGAGCGCGGGGTGTTCACCCAGCGCTACGGTCATCCCTCCCTGGACGCGTCCGCGCTGCTGGTCGTGCTGCTGCGGTTCCTGCCGGCCGACGACCCGCGGGTGCGGGCGACGGTCCTGGCGATCGAGGACGAACTGACCGAGGACGGCCTGGTCCTGCGGTACCGGGTGGACTCCACCGACGACGGATTGACCGGCGAGGAGGGCAGCTTCACGATCTGCTCGTTCTGGCTGGTCTCCGCCCTGGTGGAGATCGGCGAGGTGGAACGGGCCCGCACCCTGTGCGAACGACTCCTCGGCTACGCCAGCCCGCTCAAGCTCTACGCCGAGGAGATCGACCCGCGCTCGGGCCGGCACCTGGGCAACTTCCCCCAGGCCTTCACCCACCTGGCGCAGATCAACGCGGTCGTGCACGTGATCCGGGCGGAGGAACAGATCGCGGCCGGGGAGTTCCTGCCCGCGCGTCCGGCGCCCTGACCCGCTACCCGAAGCGGCGCAGCAGTTCCTCCGCGCGGGTCGCGATGTCGCGGACGATCTCGCCGGCGGGCCGCTGTTCCCGCACGAGTCCGGCCGCCTCGCCCGCGTAGACCACGCCGAGCCGGGGGTCGTTGCCGTCGTACGCGGCGGCGAGGGTCTCCTCGTCGGCGCCGCGCCCGTGCCACTCGGCGGTGTAGTCGTTCGTCAGGGCCCGGCCGCCCCACCGCGCCGGCCACGGCTGGTGCCGGGCCCGGTCGAAGACGTCGGTGTAGACGGTGTCGGTGCTGCTCGCCGCGACGAGCCTGTCCCGGGCATACTCCGGGCCGACCGTCTCGGGGCTCGCCAGCAACGCGGTGCCGACGAGCGCGCCCTCGGCGCCGGCCGCGAGCACCGCGGCCAGTCCCCGTCCGGACGCGATGCCGCCGGCGGCGAGCACCGGCAGCGACGTCGATTCGAGCACCTCCTGCAGGAGCGGCAGCGTCCCGATGCGGCCGGTGTGCCCGCCGGCCTCGTGTCCCTGCGCGACGACCGCGTCGACCCCGGCGGCCTCGACGATCCGCAGGTCCTC
>NZ_PCZU01000252.1:2794-13456 GCF_002887785.1 Rhodococcus sp. ENV425 | reverse complement strand
CCCGCCGCGTGCACGCGCGGCACATAGGGCGCCGGATCGCCGAAGGACAGCGACACCACCCGGGGCCGTTCGGCCAGCACCGCGTCGAGAAGACTGTCGTCGGCGGCCAGCGACCACGTCATCAGGCCGAAACCGAGCAGCCCGCCGCCGAGTTCGCGGGCCACCGCCGACTCGGCCGCCAGCCATTGCGGGGTGTTGTAACGCGCGGCTCCGATCAGACCGAGGCCCCCCGCGCGGGTCACCTCGCCGGCCAGCCGGCCGCCGGCGCGGCCTCCCATCGGGGCGCCGAGCAGCGGGACGGTGACGCCCAGGGTGCGCGTGAGCCAGGTCTCGAGCACGGTGGGCTACTTCCCCTTCGGCTTGTCGGCAGACGCCTCGGACGAGAGCGCGGCCACGAACGCCTCCTGCGGAACGTCCACCCGGCCGATCGTCTTCATCCGCTTCTTGCCCTCCTTCTGCTTCTCGAGCAGCTTGCGTTTGCGGCTGATGTCGCCGCCGTAGCACTTGGCGAGCACGTCCTTGCGGATCGCGCGGATGTTCTCCCGGGCGATGATCTTCGACCCGATCGCCGCCTGCACCGGGACCTCGAACTGTTGCCGCGGGATGAGCTCCTTGAGTTTGGTGGTCATCTTGTTGCCGTACGCGGCCGCCGCGTCCTTGTGGACGATCGCACTGAACGCGTCGACGGCCTCGCCCTGCAACAGGATGTCCACCTTCACCAGCGCGGCTTCCTGCTCGCCGGCTTCCTCGTAGTCGAGGCTGGCGTAGCCGCGGGTGCGGGACTTCAGCGAGTCGAAGAAGTCGAAGATGATCTCGGCCATCGGCAGGGTGTAGCGCAGCTCGACGCGGGTCTCGGACAGATAGTCCATGCCGCCGAGCTCGCCGCGCCGCGACTGGCACAGTTCCATGATCGAACCGATGAACTCGCTCGGGGAGATGATCGTGCACTTGACGATCGGCTCGTAGATTTCGCGGGCCTTGCCCTCGGGCCAGTCCGACGGGTTGGTGACGATGTGCTCCTGCCCGCCCTCGAGCACCACGCGGTAGACCACGTTGGGGGCGGTGGAGATCAGGTCGAGGCCGAACTCGCGCTCGAGCCGCTCCCGGGTGATCTCCATGTGCAGCAGGCCGAGGAAGCCGCACCGGAATCCGAAGCCCAGAGCCACCGACGTCTCGGGTTCGTAGGTGAGCGCGGCGTCGTTGAGCTGCAACTTGTCGAGAGCGTCGCGCAGGACGGGGTAGTCCGACCCGTCCACCGGGTACAGGCCGGAGTAGACCATCGGGCGGGGCTCGCGGTAGCCGGTGAGCGGCTCGGCGGCGCCGCCGCGGGCAGAGGTGACGGTGTCGCCGACCTTCGACTGGCGCACGTCCTTCACGCCGGTGATGAGATAGCCGACCTCGCCGACGCCGAGACCGGCGGTGGCCTTCGGCTCGGGCGAGACGATGCCCACCTCGAGCAGCTCGTGGGTGGCGCCGGTGGACATCATCTTGATCTTCTCGCGGGGCACGATCTTGCCGTCGACCACACGCACGTACGTGACGACGCCGCGGTAGGTGTCGTACACCGAGTCGAAGATCATCGCGCGGGCCGGCGCGTCGGGGTCGCCGACCGGCGGCGGCACCTGCCGGATCACCTCGTCGAGCAGTTCCGGCACGCCCACGCCGGTCTTGCCCGACACGCGCAGCACGTCCTCGGGCTCGCAGCCGACGATGTGGGCGAGCTCGGCGGCGTAGCGGTCCGGGTCGGCCGCGGGCAGATCGATCTTGTTCAGGACCGGGATGACCGTCAGATCCTTGTCGAGAGCGAGGTAGAGGTTCGCGAGGGTCTGCGCCTCGATGCCCTGGGCGGCGTCGACGAGGAGCACCGCGCCCTCGCATGCCTCGAGCGCACGGGAGACCTCGTACGTGAAGTCCACGTGCCCGGGCGTGTCGATGAGGTGCATCACGTAGTCCTCGCCGTCGACCTGCCACGGCAGCCGCACGTTCTGGGCCTTGATGGTGATCCCGCGCTCGCGCTCGATGTCCATCCGGTCGAGGTACTGGGCCCGCATCTGGCGCTCCTCGACCACACCGGTGAGCTGCAGCATGCGGTCCGCGAGCGTCGACTTGCCGTGGTCGATGTGCGCGATGATGCAGAAGTTCCGGATCTTCGCGGGGTCCGTGAACGTGGTGTCGGCGAAGGTGCTGATGTCGGGCTCCTGACTCGGACGGGCAGCGGCCCTGGCGGGACGCGGTCACCCCTGCAGAATATCCAAGTCGCGGCGGGTCCGGTCCCGCGGCCGCACCTGCGCGGCCCCGCACGCCGCTAAGCTCGCCGACGTGGCTGGCACATGGAAGAAACTGGGCAGGCAACTGGGACGGTTCGCGGTCGAGCAGGGACCGCGATTGCTCGAGCAGGTGCAGCGCTCCGGCGCCCTCGACCGGGCCCGGACCGCGCTCGGCTCCGGTGCCGCCGACACCGCCCGGCCGGTCCCGAAGCCCGGCCGCCCGGTGACCTCCCACACCGCTCCCACCGCGCAGCGCGCCCGGCGGATCGCCTACGCCCCCGACCTCGACGGCCGCGCGGACCCCGGCGAGATCGTGTGGACGTGGGTGGCCTACGAGGAGGACGCGACCCAGGGCAAGGACCGGCCCGTGCTCGTCGTCGGACGCAACGGTGGCACCCTGCTCGGCCTGATGCTGTCGTCGAACAACGACCGGGACGGTCACCGCGACTGGCTGGCCCTGGGCAACGGCAACTGGGACGCGGGCAGCCGGCCCAGCTGGGTCCGCCTGGACCGCGTGCTGGACGTGCCCGAGGAAGGCATCCGGCGCGAAGGCGCGGTGCTCGACCGGGCCCGGTTCGAGCAGGTCGCCGCGCGCCTTCGCGCCGAGTACGGCTGGCAGTAGCCGGCCCTCGCCTTACCGCCGGCGGGCGCCCGCCACCCGCGCCGTGGACGGCCGCAATCCGGCGAACCGCCCGAACAGCGACCGGTAGACCAGCGCCCCGAGGGCGCCGCCGATCAGCGGGAACAGGATGAACAGCCAGAGCTGTCCGAGCGCGCCGTCCTGGTACGGCGCGACCGCGATGCTCCGCGCCGGATTGACCGAGGTGTTGTCGATCGGGATCGAGACCAGGTGGATCACCGCCAGGGTGAATCCGATCGACACCCCGGCCAGCAGGACGTCCGAGGCCTGGTCCGTCGCGGCGAGCACCACGAACACCAGCAGCGCGGTAAGCAGCACCTCGACGACCATGGTCGCCCCGATCCCGTAACCCTCGACGAGCACACCGCCGAGCGGGCCCTCCACCGCCGACGGGCTGTGCGGGCCCCAGCCGTTGGCGCCGAGCCCCTGCGCGGCCCGGTCGTAGGTGGGCAGCGACTGCGCCACCGAGTAGATCGTCACGCCCGCGACGAGGCCGCCGAGGACCTGGGCCACGACGTAGAACACCGCCCGCTTGAGGGTGACCTGGCCGATCGCGAGCTGGCCGACCGTCACCGCCGGGTTCACATGGCATCCGGAGATCGGCCCGATGGCGTAGACGAGGAACAGCAGGGTCAGCCCGAACGCCAGCGCGACGCCGAGATTGCCGACCTTGTCCCCGGCGAACACCGCCGTGCCGACCGCGGAGAAGACCAGCACGAACGTGCCGATCGCCTCCGCGGCGTACTTCTTGGCGTCCGAGAATTCGTCCTTCTCCACGGCCTCGAGCGCGGTCTCGTGCTCGGTCTCGTGCTCGGCGGCCCCGGGTGCCCGGTCCGCCGCCCGGCCCTCGTGGCCCGTCTCGCGTTCGTTCGTCATGCGCCCACCTCGCGTCGTGCGGTCCCGCGGGACCGGATCCGATGTGTCGAACTTCGGCACTGGCGAGCACCGCGGGTCGAAGACGGGCTCACAGGCCGCACAGCACTACCGCAACAAGACACAGCGGACACTACGCAAGCCGGGTGACCTCCACAACAACGTCGAGTGCCGTCGAACCGCCGCCGGAGTAGATGCCCTTCAGCGGCGGCACGTCCGCGTAGTCCCGGCCGGTACCGACGGACACGTGCTGTTCACCGACGACCGTGGCGTTGGTCGGGTCGTAACCCCACCACGAACCGGTCCAGGCCTCGACCCACGCGTGCGACTCCCCCGCGACGGTCGCCCCGACGGGGGCAGCGGCCGTCGGATGCAGGTATCCCGACACGTACCGGCTGGGAATTCCCATGCCGCGCAGCAGGAGCAGCGTCAGGTGCGCATAGTCCTGGCAGACCCCCTCGCGTTCCTCGAAGGCCTGCACGGCCGAGGTGTGCACCCCCGTCGTGCCGGGGACGTAGGACATCTCGTCGTGCACCCACTGCGCCGCGGCCAGCACCGCGGCCACCGGATCGGCACCCTTGGCGATCTGCCGGGCGACCCTGGCGAGACCGCGATCGGCCGGCACGTACCGCGACGGCAGCAGCACCTCGTCGTAGCGGTCCCGGTTCTCCTCGCTGCGCAGTTCGTCCCATCCGATCGCCTCGTCGGGCACCGCGGTCTCCTCGGTCTCCACCACCGACAGCCCGGTCACCTCCAGCGAGGTGTGCGGCGCGTGCAGGTCGAACGCGGTCACCGCCGTGCCCCAGTAGTCGACGTACCGGTACGACCGTGTCGCCGGGGTGGTCTCGACCCGGTTGAGCACGACGGTCTGCCGGCTGTCCGCGCGGGGCGTGAGCCGTACCTCGTTGTACGACGAGGTGACCGGCGCGTCGTACGCGTACCCCGTCTTGTGGACCACTCGCATCCGCCAGGTCACAACTCACCCTCCACGATCGTCTCCCCCTGTGCCGCGCCGGCATCGGTCCAGGCCACCCACGGCGCTGCGTGGAAGTACTGCAGCGCGATCGCCTCGCCGACCTGCCGGCACATCTCCTGCAGCGACTGCAGGCGCGTCTGCAGATCCTCGAGCAGCCGTCCGGGGGCGAGGAACTCGAGTTCGCTGCGGGCACGGCCGAGCAGACGTTGCGCCTCGTCCCGGGCACCGATCCGGCTGTGCGGATGCCGGTCGAGCGCACCGAGGCACCGCTCGGCCTCGCTGATGGCGAAGAACACCGACCGCGGGAACAGCCGGTCCAGCAGCATGAATTCGAGCACCAGGCTCGCGTCGAGGGCACCGCGGTAGGTGCGCAGGTAGGTGTCGTGACCACCGACCGACCGCAGGACCGTCGCCCACGTCGGCGAGCCCGGGCGGTCGCCCGCCCGGGAGAGCAGCAGCCGTACCACCATGTCGACGCGTTCGATGGACCGGCCCAGCAGCAGGAAGCGATAGCCGTCGTCGCGGCTGAGCGTCGAGTCCGCCAGGCCCGCGAACATCGCCGCACGCTCCTCGACGTACCGGAAGAACTCGTGCGGTCCGAGCCGCTGGGCGGCCCGCTTGCGCTCGGCGAGACCGTTGTAGGTGGCGTTCAGGCACTCCCACATCTCGCTGGAGGTGACCTCGCGGGCGCCGCGGGCGTTCTCGCGCGCGTGCGCGACGGAATCGACGATCGACCCCTGCCCCTGCCGGTCGAACGCGATCAGGTCGACCACGGTGGACACGTCCAGCACGCCCGGCGGCTCGGCGAATCCGAGTACCCGCAGCAGCTGCCGGCAGGTGCGGTCGGGGTCGACCGTGGAGTCCTCGAGCAGCTGGTGCACCGCGACGTCCATGATGCGGGCGGTGTCGTCGGCGCGTTCGACGTAGCGGCCGATCCAGAACAGGGACTCGGCATTGCGGGCCAGCATCAGCGCCCACCCCCGAGCCCGCTCTGCTGCTGCTGTTGTTGCTGTTGCTGTTGTGGGCCGCCGATGTCGGGTCCGTGCTCGACCTGCGCGCCGTGCGCCGGCCGGTCGACCACCTGGGCGCCGCCGAGTTCTCGTTCCTCCCCGGAACTGCGCGCGGCGAGCACCCACGTGTCCTTGCTGCCGCCGCCCTGGCTCGAGTTCACCACGAGCGACCCTTCGGGCAGCGCGACGCGCGTGAGACCGCCGGGCAGCACCCACACCTCCTCCCCGTCGTTGACGGCGAAGGGCCGCAGGTCCACGTGACGCGGCGCGAGCCGGTCCCCCACCCGGGTGGGAACGGTGGACAACTGCACGACGGGCTGGGCGATCCAGCTGCGCGGGTCGTTGCGGATCTTGCGGGTCATGGTCTTCAGCTCGGCGGGCGAGGCGTCGGGACCGAACACGATGCCGTACCCGCCGGAGCCTTCCACCGGCTTGATCACGAGTTCGTCGAGACGGTCGAGCACCTCCTCGCATTCCTCGTCCAGCCAGCAGCGCAGCGTGTCGACGTTGGGCAACAGCGGCTTCTCGCCGAGGTAGTAGTCGATGATCTCGGGGACGTAGGTGTAGACGAGCTTGTCGTCGCCGACACCGTTGCCGACGGCGCTCGAGATCACGACGTTGCCGGCGCGGGCGGCGTTGAGGATGCCGGCGACGCCGAGCACGGAGTCGGGACGGAACTGCATCGGATCGAGGAAGGCGTCGTCGATCCGGCGGTAGATCACGTCGACCTGCCGTTCGCCTTCGGTGGTGCGCATGTAGACCGCGTTGTCACGACAGAACAGGTCCCGGCCCTCGACGAGTTCGACACCCATCTGCCGGGCCAGCAGGGAGTGCTCGAAATACGCGGAGTTGGCCACGCCGGGGGTCAGCACCACCACGGTCGGGTCGGCGGCGTTGAGCGCGGCGGCCGCCCGCAGCGCCCGCAGCAGGTGCGAGGCGTAGTCGCCGACGGGACGCACCCGGTGCTCGCGGAACAGGTCCGGGGCGATCCGGGCCATCACCCGCCGGTTCTCCATGACGTACGACACCCCGGACGGCGAGCGCAGATTGTCCTCGAGGACCCGGAACGTGCCGTTCTCGTCGCGGATCAGGTCGATGCCCGCGACGTGGATCCGGACGCCGTTGGGCGGGACGATGCCGACGGCCTCGCGGTGGAAGTGCTCGCACGAGGTCACCAGCCGCTTGGGGATGACGCGGTCGCGGAGGATGTGCTGCTCGCGGTAGACGTCGTCGAGGAACATCTCGAGCGCCTTCACCCGCTGGGTGATGCCCCGTTCGAGGCGGGCCCACTCCGCCGCCGCGATGACCCGGGGCATCAGGTCGAGCGGGAAGGGCCGCTCCTGTCCGGACAGGGAGAAGGTGACGCCCTGGTCGGTGAAGGCGCGGCCGAGGGCCTCGGTGCGCGCCGCGAGCTCGTCGGCGCCGGTGGAGACGAACCGTTGGTGCAGCCGCCGGTAGGGGGCTCGCACCCCACCGGCCTCGTCGAACATCTCGTCGAACGCGAGCGTGTAGCCGGGCACGTCGCGATAGCCGTCGAACACCCCGTCGGAACGCCTGCGCGAGCGGGAGCGGTCGGGGGGTCGGGCGACGGTCGTTCGGCTGCTCATGCCCGAAATCCTGCTACAGGATGCCGGGCTGTGCAGTGCCGGAAACCCGCTTGTCACCTGCCCGTCACCACCGGCGGTTCCGGCGCCCGGTTTGGGGTTTGCGACAGGCCGCTGGTATCGTGGTCCGTCGGTGCCGTAGTGCGCCCAGAGCTTTCCGACCAACTACCAGCAAGACGACAGGATTTTACGCGTGGCCAACATCAAGTCCCAGGTGAAGCGGATCCGCACCAACGAGCGCAACCGACTCCGCAACCAGTCGGTCAAGTCCTCGCTGCGCACGGCGATCCGTTCCTTCCGCGAGGCCGCGGCCGCCGGCGACAAGGACAAGGCCACCGAGCTCCTCGTCTCCACCAGCCGCAAGCTCGACAAGGCTGCCAGCAAGGGCGTGATCCACGCCAACCAGGCCGCCAACAAGAAGTCCGCCCTGGCCAAGGTCGCCAACGGACTCTGAGGTAGAACGCAAGCTCTGCTCCGGAAGCCGCCCCGTCCTTCGGACCGGGCGGCTTCCGTCGTCTAGTGGGTCCGGCCGGCCAGCCCCGCGACGCGGCGCACGGCGCGCTCCACCGCGTAGTCGGCGTCCGCGGCCGCGCCCTTGACGTCGGCATTGAGGTCGGCCACGACCTGCAGCGCCGCCCCGATCGATCCCGGGTCCCACGCGCGTGCCTGGGCCTGAGCCTTCTTCACCTTCCACGGGGGCATCCCGAGCTCGGATGCCATCTTGAACGGGTCCCCGCGCCCGGCCGAGCCGACCCGCGCGATCGTGTGGACAGCATCCGCGAGGGCGTCGGCGAGCAGGACGTGCGCGACGCCCCGATGCGTCGCCCACCGCAACGATTCCAGCGCCCCCGGCTCGTCGCCCGCCACGGCCTTCTCGGCCACCTCGAACCCGGTGACCTCGGCCTTGCCGGAGTAGTAGCGCTGCACGGCTGCGGCGTCGATCTTGCCGCCCGTGTCGGCGACCAGCTGGCTGCACGCCGCTGCCAGCTCCCGCAGGTCGGAGCCCACGGCGTCGATGACCGCCTGCACGACCTCCGGCGCGACCCGCACACCCGCCGCGCGAAACTCCGCACGCACGAAGTCCACCCGCTCGGCCGCCTTGGTGATCCTGGCGCACTCGTGGGTCTCGGCGCCGCACTTCTGCAGGGCGCCCACCATGGCCTTCGCGCGGCCGCCGCCACTGTGCAGGACGACCAGGGAGACCCCCTCAGGCGGTTCGGTCGCCGCATCGAGGATCAGCGCGACGGCGTCCTTGCCGGCCTCCGCGGCGGATTCGAGGACGACCACCCGGTCCTCGGCAAACAGCGACGGGCTCAGCAGCTCGGCGAGTTCGGCCGCGCCGGCGTCCCCGGCGCGCAGCCGCGAGACGGGCAGCTCGGACCCCGCACCCGTCCGCGCCCGGACGTCACCGACGATCCGCGCGACGGCGCGTTCGACGAGGAGGTCTTCGTCACCGAGCACGAGATGCAGCTGCGGGTTGCTCACGGGTCGATCGTGCCACGACGGCCGGACATCACCGCCGGTGCCCCGGGCCGGCGTCCACGCCACAGTCGCGGCAGGCACCGGGCGGCGACGAGCCCGCCCCCGACGGCGACTGCTCCGCCCACGCCTCCGGGCACGGGCACCTCGGCCAGGGGCAGGTCGGCCGCGCGGTCCGCCACCTCGAGGATCCACCACAGCATGGGTGCGGTGCCGCGGGCGAGCAGCTCCGCCGCCGTCGGCGACGCCGTGGAGACCACCGCGACGGTGGTACCGAGCACGGTCAACGGCGGAAGTACCGGCGCGACGAGGATGTTGGCCGCGACCGCCACGACGCTGACGGTGCCGGACAGTGCGGCGACGATCGGGGCGGTCACGACGAACGCGGCCGCCGAGACGGCGCACACCTCCGCCGCCGAGCGGGGCCAGCCGCGGGCCCGGAGCCGGGTCACCCAGGCCGGCGCCACCAGCACCAGCCCGGCGGTGGCCGCGACCGACAGGGCGAACCCGACGTCCGTCGCGAGTTCCGGTGCGGCGACGAGCAGGGCGCCGACCGCGCCCGCGAGGGCCGGCAGGCCGTGCCGGCGCCGGCCCGTCACCAGAGCGAGCAACCCGATCGCTCCCATCGCGGCGGCGCGCAGCACGCTCGGCGACGGGCGCACGACGACGACGAACGCCACCAGCGCGACCGCCGCGAGCGCCGTGCCGGTGCGGGGGCCGAGGCCGAGGCCCCGCACGGCGAGGAGCACCGCGCCGAGGACGATGCTGACGTTGGCCCCGGACACCGCGGTCAGGTGGGTCAGTCCCGCCACCCGGAAGCTCTCCCGGACGTCGTCGGACAGCCGTGAGGTGTCGCCGACGACGAGGCCCGGCAGGAGCCCGGCCGCAGCGGGCGGGAGCACCGCTCCGGACGCCGAGGCGAGCCGCTCGCGGATCCGTCCCGCCCACTGCTGCACCCGCGAGGGGGCCTGCACCGATCGGGGCGGGCCGTCGACACGGACCACGGCCACCGTCAGATCCGCGCCGTCCGGTTCGGCGAGCCGTCCGCGCAGGGTGATCCGCTGGCCCGGCAGCAGCTCCGCCCACTCGTCGACAGGGGCGAACACCACGACGGCGCCGCCGCCCGAGTACCGGTCGGGTCCCAGCTCGGCGCGGTGCAACGTTGCCGGCACCAGCACCTGGTCCCCGCCGAACGCACTGTCTCCCAATCTTTTCGGGTCATCCGTCGGTTCGACCACCAGGGTGGCCCAGCCGGCGCGCGCGGCCGCGGCGGCGAGCGGATGCGTCTCGGCCGCCCACACCCGCAGTGCGACCGCCGCCGAGAATCCGGCAGCGACGACGAGAGCGGCGAGCAGCGGCCGGGCCGCGGCACGAAGCCGTCGTCGCCGTGCCACGACGACCGTGGCCACCGCGCACACGGCGGCCGTCGCCGCGATCCCGAACGAGACCCGCCAGCCGGCGTGCAACCCGAGCGCGGTTGCGGCCCACGCCGCGACCGCGCCCGGCACCAGTCGCGCGTCGTCGCGGTCGGGCGCGGTCACACCACGACCAGCGTCCGCAGGCGTGCCAGCCGAGCGGGACCGATCCCGTCGACCTCGGCGAGCTGTTCGACGTCGGTGAACGGCCCGTTGTCCCGGCGCCACGCGACGATCGCGGCCGCGGTGACGGGACCGACGCCGGGCAGCGCATCGAGCGTCGCCTCGTCGGCGGTATTGAGGTTCACCGGCCCCGCCCCGGGGGGTGCGCCGGGCTCCCCGACCCCACCCTTGCCGCCGGAGCCGGACACCCCGCTCGCCGGCGGAACCGGCGGCGA